>NZ_JAMOKM010000009.1:0-206623 GCF_023656665.1 Parabacteroides sp. B2-S-102
TTAGTCCTATCTGAACTCAATCCATCTTAATGTCTTTTATCAAGAATAAGGAAGTTGAACGAATAAATATAAGAATATGGAAATAAAGACGATAATCTCAAGTATCTGCTTGTTACTGCTGGCGGTCTCGTGCTCAATGGATGATGATGCGCTGAGGGATATAGAGAAAGGACATTCGGGGAGTGCTGTGATAGAGGAGGGAGAGGTTGCCCTTTCTATGAAAGTTTCTCTTTTTTCTTTGGAGACAAAATCCTTGTCTGGCGTAGGGACATTGCCTGCTTCCATGGACGAGGCAAAGATTAATAATTGTACATTGATTTTTTTTGAGGGTGGGCAAGTCAATTCGATAATGGAAGGGCTGTTTGTAAATAGCGAGAATTATATCGTTAAAAAGAAAAACGGCACGGAAGATGACTGGGCAAAAGTAATCGTGAAAGTGAAAAAGCCTAGCCCTTACTCCGTAATGGTAATCGCTAATAGCTCTAAATCGTTTGCGGGTTGTCAATCGGAAAGTGATATAAACGATATAATACAGGATAATAAGGATGCTTTAGTTAAAGTAGGGAAAATGAATATCAATTTTGATTCCAACTTTGCCGGTTATGCGACAATTAGGGAAGCATTGGAAAAACCTTTAGAAGTTGGTCCAGTCCCTCTTTCTCAGCTAACCGCTCGTATAGAACTTGCGGAATTTAATGTTTCTGGTTTTCAAGGAGCATCTGTTCAAGAGAAGATTACTGTTACAGGAGTGGATCTGTTGAACTTGAATCCTGAGAGTTATACGACAAATGAGCAAACTCATAAAAATGCGACTTATTTGCAGGAGAATAAGACGTGTAATGTGGAGGTATATGATGGAGTATCGGAGCTTCCGTCAACTTATTCTTTTGTAGAGAATAAAAATGTATTGTCTTTTTACTCGTTCCGGAATCTGGCGGCGGCAGAAAGTGATCAAGTGAAAATACAAGTCCGGTTTAAGGTCGGAAATAGCGAGGAAAGAACGACAAGGCAGTTTGTGATCAATAAGGAGGGGAATATTTTGCATGGTGTAAAATCCGGATATGTTTATCGCTTGGTTGTCAATATGACTATTATTGGAGATAAGGTCGAGACAGAACTACTTTGCTATACAAGAGATTGGTTGAATAATACCATATCCATTCCTATGGAAGATAATTAAGGTGTAAACGGGTAAAATAAAAATACAAGATTATGAAAATAAGGAATATATTATCAGTGCTGTTTGTCGGACTGCTTTTCACGAGCTGTAACTCGGAAGAAGAAGTTCAGCGAGGAAATGAGGACGGGCGGGATATCTCATTCTCTATGACTCTTACTTTGGGAGAAGTGACAGCGATGACGAAAGCTGGAGGGGATATCGCTGAAGGGTATACATATTCGACGGAGGATGAGGTAAAAGTGAATAATGTTGTGGTCGCTATATTTAATGAGGCGAATGGAACTGTGGGTGAGTGCTTGGAGTACAAGTCTGTAGCGTTTGACGGGGGAATTTCCAATTCTACCGTAACGATTGATGGAAAAACATTGATTGCTTATAAAATTGATAATATACAAGCAAAGACAGGTAAGGTTCGTATCGTAGCGATTGCGAATTCAACGCATTATGAGGACTTGGCTAGATTGGAAACGACTACTTATGAGAACCTGAAAGGTTTGTCGGAAACCGTTTCAGGTGGAACTTTTGATGCTTCAAATTTGGTAAAGGTCGGGGAGTTGGCTGCGTATGACCTAAATACGGCTGTGACAAGTATATCTGTTCCGATGACACAATTAGCGGCACGCATCGATATGAAGTTTACGGTAGATGAAGAGCCGGAGACTGTGTCTACAACAGCTGATACAAAAGTAACCAACCAGTGGTTCTATACTGTAACTAAACTTACGGTCAAGAATATCAATCAGAAATCAGATTTAATATTGCTTGGTCGAGATAATCAATATGATGATGCTTTCTCTACGGCAAAGGATATTACATTGCAAAATGGCGTTGCGTTACCTTTTTATACCTATGAGAAGTTGAACACAACGTTAACCCCATTGTCTATATATGTAACGGTTGATTTACAAAAGATACAGGTCACTACTACCTTTAATGAGGATATGACTATTCAAAATGTAACAAAGGGAAGTATTATAGAGGAAGAGAAAGATCATTCTTATAAATATGAGGATTTTAATCCTACGACAGAGCTTGAAGGATGTACGACAAATGGTATCATACATGGTAATAGATATGAGCTTACAGGTAAAATATCCATGAAGACACAACGAATCAACTTTACGGTATCTACAACACCGTGGGAAGGCGTGGAAAAGTTTGTCGTGGATGTGGTTATCGCTGATTTGAAGTATTTGTTCGTGAGGGAGACTAAGGTGGTGATGGCGAATATCACTGAGTATAAGATTGAGTTTGCTTCTAGCTCGAATATTACGATTGATCAACCATCTTATGCGACTTATGAAAAGTATGAGTTAAAAGGAAATGTTATTACTAAAGGTACAGGATACTATGATAATAGAGATAAGCAGTATCCGTCTATAATAGGAGATTTAGGAAAGAGTGGATATATCAAAATTACGAGTAAATTACCAGAGAATTATTTCCCAAAGCAATTTGTTTTTGGAGTTCATAATGCAGAGGGTTTGAAAGTATTAGGAATTGCAGTGGATCAGTATCCTCCTCAATATCTGACAGGAGTTGTTTCTGGGGGAACTAATACACCCGCCAGTCCGACGGGTAGTACTAATCCCAATTTGTTTACTGTAACGACTATTGCTCCGGGAACATTAGTTATTGGCGATCCTTATGATAAAATTACAGGACTAACAAAAAATGATATGTTGTCCAATGAATTGGTTTCGCCAAGATTTGTAGTTGCATCTCGATATGGAACGGTGTCTGGTGGTAGTTATAACTATGATAAAGCAGTTAAACGTTGTGAGGTGTATGAAGAGCATTATACGGATGAAAGAGGTGTTTATCATTCTTATGAAGCAGGAACGTGGCGATTACCTACTTTGGCAGAATTGGAATTTATGTATACGATACAGAATTCAGATCAAGTAGTAAATTATTTATACAATACGGGGGGGCAGTATTGGAGTGCTAGAAAATATTGGTGTTATTATTTTGGAGCCAAGGGTACAGGTTACAGATATGAAACAACAAATAGCACTAATAGCAATAGATTTGTTCGCTGTGTACATGATCTTTACTGATTTTATGAACCTTTAATATTAGGTAATTATGATAAAAAAAATATATGGCTTGTTTTCTGTATTGCTGTTGCTCGCTTCATGTGCGACAGAGGAAATAGAACAAATAGAAATTCAACCGACAGATGGATCAATGGTTTCTCTTTCATTCTCTGTAGATGCTCCGAATGCTCTTGAGATTACGAAAGCGACCGGGGATGTGGAGAAAGGTGTTGAGTCCTTATATCTATATACATTTAATGAGGATGGAGAGTTTATCTCTCCAGTTGTAGAGGCTGTTGTTTCTGGCAATGGATATACGGCTTCTATCTCAAAAGAGACCCGTACCATCCATTTTGTCGCCAATGATGGAACGTTAACCCCTTCCCTAGAAAGCGGAATGGCCTCGTTAGTGACAGATAAGCAAATCTTTTGGGGAAAGAGAACTTTTAGTGATATTCCTGCGAAAAATATAAGCAATAGTCTGGAAGCTGCTGGTAGTAACAATGTTGAACTACTACGAAACTGGGCTAAAATAACGCTGAATCTCTCATCGGAGGCAGCTGAGAAATTGGAAAATGTTTCTTATCTTATTTATAATGAATCGCAGTTGGCATCTATCGGGTATAAAGATGAGGGAAAGTTGAATATTCCAAATCAAGATTTTTATGCGCCACAGAATGAGCCAGAGGATGGTAAATATGCAAAGCTGGGTAAATCTGTGTATACTTTTGAACATTATAATCAAGATAAGAAAGCGACTTTTGTTATTATTAAGGCGCAATTTGATGGTAGCAAGACCTATACATATTATAAGATTGATCTTGCCGTAAAGGATGAGAATGATAAGGTAACTCGTGTTTATGATGTCGTTCGTAATTATGCCTTTAATATAACGGTCAAGAGCGTTTCCAGAAAAGGAGCTACGTGGGCTGAGGTTATAGATGAAAATGTGATAGCGGATAATAATATCACGGCCTCGGCTATTATGGAAAAGTACCCGAATATAACTTATGATGGTGAGGCCTTGAATGTTACAAAGACGACATTCGTTTTTACGGGGGCTTCTAACACATTGTCGATGACTGCGACATATGCGGGAGCAGGGCAGTTGAGTGTGGTTCCGGATGAGGGAATGTCGGATGTCGTAGAAGGAAACTTAAGTTATCCTTCTTGGATACCTTCTGGCAATCAGACGATAACGATTACAGCCAATATAAAGCCGGCTCCTGGCTCCGGTGAGAAGATAGCGTATTTCTACGTGGTAGGAGGTAATTTGCAGCGTAAGATTAAATTGGTCTTACGTCCCCCTTATAACTTTATCAATCCGAGATTTGAAAATGTAAAAGCTGGTGCCGGAACAAATGTGATTAATGGAGGCCTGAAACAAGATGTTTATCTGAAATTCTCGATACCGGAAGATATTGATGAATCATTATTCCCTATTGAGTATAAGATATATACTAAAAAACTATATGCGGTAGAACCCGGTGTTCGTTTGGAAACAACAGGAGCGAAGGATTGGTGTTATGTATATACGGATCAAGTCTTTAGCAAAGATGAGAAGGTTATCCATTTTAAGACGAATACGGCTAATGAAGGAGAAGGTATGGGGGATAATGACAAAGTGTTTTTAAAGGCAGATCTGTTTAATGCGTTTAGTGCTTTAACTTATTCACGAAAAGCTCCAACAACCATATCTCCTACTATTGCTGGAAATGTTACAGGGGGAAGCAGTTCTTGGAATGGATATACTGTTCGCTATAAAATAAATAATATAGGTTCGGAGAATTCTTTTAAATGTGGAAGTGGGGGGGCTTACTCTATTGCGTTGAAGAATGTTTTGTCTACAGATGTTGTTTATTTTTATTATTCAGGAAATAGCTATTGGTCTTGTCAGAAGTCCGTAAGCCACTTGATAGAGGATGGTAATATAGTGATGAGTAGATAATTAAGTACAATCAGGGTTCCCATCCATCATGTGAATGACGGATGCGGGGAGCGTGCAGCACACAATGGATTGAATTTGTTTTACACGTAGGCTGCACCTCCTCCCCGGCCCTTTACCTCATATAGCATTCGTGCTTTATCGATGCCATTCATTCCGTAAGAAGATGGGCGGCGTCGCTTTCTTCATTTGCCGATGACGTTAACTTACTTGCCCCATGCAGTTAACTTGCTTTGGTCTGATATCAAAGGTTCTTGTGTAAAAAATTGCGCAACCCTTTGTTTATTAAAAAAAAGGCTCTATCTTTGCAGCCCGAATAAGTATGCGAATAATAATAAATAATATAGAAAGATGAAAAGAACATTCCAACCTTCCAACAGAAAAAGAAAGAACAAGCATGGCTTCCGTTCAAGAATGGCTACCGCTAATGGCCGTAGAGTATTAGCTTCTCGTCGTGCTAAAGGCAGAGCTAAATTAACGGTATCTGACGAATACAACGGATAATTAGTCACGTTCTAAAGATTTATAAAGAAAGTAGAGGTTTTTTCCTAAAAAGCCTTTACTTTCTTTGTTTTTGTAGTATTGCTCTGGTGGATATTGGTCTATATGCCGTTTTTTTTCTACTTTTGAACCGCCTACAAATACATACGTGAAATGAGTAACTTTTTTGTAAAACTGATAAAGAATCCGTTTGTCATCAATCTCTTGTTGGTGATAGTCGTGTCGTGCGGCGTTGTTTATGGCGTGCTGGCGTGGCTGGATTCTTATACCCGCCATAATCAAGCGGTGGTCGTTCCGGACGTGAAAGGAATGAAGCTAGAGGACGCCGCCGAGTTTTTCGGGAATAATAAGCTACGCTATAACGTGATCGATTCCGTATTCTCGAAAGATGTGGCTCCGGGCTCCATCGTGGAGTTGGTTCCCGGTGTCGGATCGAAGGTGAAAGAGGGGCGGATCGTCTTTGTTACGATTAACGCGTTGACCTCCCAGATGGCCGTGATACCGGAGGTGGAAGACTTATCTTTCCGTCAGGCGTATGCCTTGCTGCGGGCCCGTGGCTTCTCGTCGGTCGAGATAGAGTATGTGCCGGGCGATTATAAAGATTTGGCGATGGGGGTGGAGTTAAACGGGCGTACCTTGCCCAAAGGGGAACATGTACCGTTGACCGCTCATCTGGTATTGAAAGTAAGCAGTGGCGATCCGAATATGCTTCCCGACTCATTGGCTTTGGATAGTATTCCGGTAGAACCATTGGATAGTGATATAGAAAACTGGTTTTAAGGGAATGGACGAGTTTTTGGACGATATGGATGATGAACAGGTAGACGACCTGTTGATGCCGGAAGAAGACGAAACATCGTCGAGCCAGATGTATGAGCATTTCCGCTTCGTAGCGGACAAGGGGCAATCCCTGCTCCGGGTGGATAAGTTCTTGGTAGACCGTATGATGGGCGCTACCCGTAACCGCATCCAATTGGCGGCTGAGGCGGGTTGTATCTTGGTGAACGATAAGCCGGTGAAAAGTAATTACCGGGTGAAACCTTTGGATGTGGTTTCTATCGTGATGGATCGCCCACGCCGGGAACTGGAGATTATTCCCGAAGATATCCCTTTGAATATAGTATATGAGGACGATGATTTGCTGGTGGTGAATAAGCCGGCAGGCTTGGTCGTACATCCCGGTCACGGTAATTATACCGGTACGTTGGTGAATGCCTTGGCTTATTATTTGAAGGATGATCCCTATTATGATCCTTCCGATCCTCGTTTAGGCTTGGTACACCGTATCGATAAGGATACGTCGGGCTTATTGGTGGTGGCTAAACGCCCGGAGGCCAAGAGTAACCTAAGCCTGCAGTTCTTCAACAAGACAACCAAACGTAAATACCGTGCCTTGGTATGGGGCATCGTTCAAGAGGATGAGGGGCGTATCGAGGGAAATATCGGCCGTGATCCTCGTGACCGTATGCAAATGACCGTCTTCCCGGAAGGCGATCAAGGCAAGACTGCCGTCACCCATTACACCGTATTGGAACGCTTGGGCTACGTGAGCTTGGTGGAGTGCCGTCTGGAGACGGGGCGCACGCACCAGATCCGTGTACATATGAAATATATCGGTCATACGCTTTTCAACGATGAGCGGTATGGCGGACATGATATCTTGAAAGGAACAACTTTTACTAAATATAAACAGTTCGTGCAAAACTGTTTCGCTATTTGTCCACGTCAGGCCTTGCATGCTAAGACGTTGGGGTTCGTTCATCCTACTACGGGAGAGGAGATGTTTTTCGATTCCGAGATTCCTTCCGATATGCAGCAGCTGATCGACAGATGGCGTGTATACGCGAACACTAAAGAATTATAAAAATGAAAAAGAACATCGCTATCGTAGCAGGGGGAGATTCCTCCGAGATCGTTATTTCATTAAAAAGTGCGGACGGAATCTACTCTTTTATTGATAAAGACAAATATAATTTATATATTGCCATCGTTAAGAGGGATGAGTGGGCGGTTATACTTCCTAGCGGGGAACATACACCAATTGATAAGAATGATTTTAGCTTCAAGGAGAATGGCGTGGCGAAGCATTTTGACTTCGCTTATATAACGATACACGGTACTCCGGGCGAGGACGGACGTTTACAAGGATATTTCGATATGATCGGTATGCCTTACTCGTCTTGCGGGATGCTGGTGAGCGTTTTGACATTCAATAAATACGTATGCAATCATTACTTGAAAGACTTTGGTGTAAAAATTGCCGCATCCATTCATTTATTCAAGGGAGAGACTATTACGGACGAAGAAGTCGTGACTCGTTTGGGTTTGCCTATTTTCGTGAAACCAAACGATGGGGGTAGTAGTTTTGGCGTGACGAAGGTGAAAGAGGTCTCCGCTATCCAGCCCGCTATCGCTAAGGCGTTTGGGGAAGGACGTGAGGTGATTCTCGAGCGCTTTATCGATGGAACGGAAGTGACATGCGGTTGCTATAAGGTGGAGGGTAAAGAGGTTGTCTTCCCTTTGACCGAGGTGGTTACGAATAACGAATTCTTCGATTTCGACGCGAAGTATAACGGACAGGTGGACGAGATCACTCCGGCCCGTATCTCCACCGAGTTGACGGAGTTGATACAGCGCGAGACATCAAGGATCTACGATATATTGGGCGCCAAAGGACTGATTCGTGTGGATTATATTATTCCGGCAGACGGGGAGCCTGTCTTACTGGAAATAAACACGACACCGGGAATGACGGCTACCAGCTTTATCCCACAGCAAGTACGTGCGGCGGGATTGGATATAAAGGATGTCATGACAGACATTATTGAAGACGAACTCAAAAACAGAAAAACAAAATGAATAGATATGGATACAGAAACAGTTTCCCCTAATTTCGACGACATCCGTCCGCTGAACAACAGTGAGGTGAAGGACGCGATTGAAAAATTGGTCGCCAATGAGGATTTCGAGCGGGCTTTACGTTACATAAAGCCGAATTTGAATTGGGAGGAATTCTCAGTTGCCATGCGTGCTTGCAAGACGAAGGAGGAGTTTAAATCTACTCTGGCCTATGACGCTGTAATGACGGTGGCGAAAAATACTACTTTCTCGCTTACTATCTCAGGGCGTAGCCGTCTGCCGAAAGATAAGGCGGCCTGTACGTTTATCTCGAACCATAGGGATATCGTATTGGATGCCTCCTTCTTGAACGTCATGTTATATGATGTGGGGTATGGTATGACGCAGGTCGCTATCGGCGACAATCTTTTAATCCGTCCGTGGATCGAGACGTTGGTGCGCTTGAATAACAGCTTTATCGTGAAGCGTGGCGTTTCTGTTCGTCAGATGTTGGAGGTCAGCAAGACGCTTTCCGCCTATATCCATCATGCGATCAAGAATGTGAACGAGTCTGTATGGATCGCCCAGCGTGAGGGACGTGCTAAGGATTCGGACGATCGTACGCAGGGCAGCGTATTAAAAATGTTGAGTATCGGCGGTGATAAGGATAATCTGTTGTTGAATTTGATGGACTTGAATATCGTACCGGTCGCTATCTCCTACGAGTTTGATCCTTGCGATTTCTTGAAGGCGAAAGAATTCCAGATGAAGCGGGATGATCCGGATTACGTGAAATGTCAGCGGGATGATTTGTTGAGCATGGAAACGGGTATCCTGAATAATAAGGGTCGTGTCCACTTCACGATCACTTCCCCGATCAATGATTCCTTGGCTAAACTGGACAAGGATATGGAGAAGAATGAGCTGGTAAGCGCTATCGCGTCCGTTATCGACCGGGAGATCTATAAGAACTATCGTTTCTATCCGTGCAATTACGTGGCGTATGACTTACTGAACGGCACTCGTCGTTTCCAAGAACATTATGGTCCGAAGGATAAGAAGCAATTCGAGGAATACTTGCAAGGACAATTGGATAAGATCGTCCTTCCGAACAAGGATGAGGCGTTCTTACGTAAGAAGATCTTAGAGATGTACTCCAATCCGCTGAAAAATTATCTGACAACTTTATAAGCGGCCTTTATCGGCTATGCGTAGCGGTTCGTACTTGATCCGCCCTTGATCCCCTCTTTCCGGCGAGCATGCCACCTTCGGGTGGCAGCCGCCGGAAAGGAGGGATTATCTTTTTTGCAAGAATTCGTCCAAGGATTCCTCTTTCTGCAATCCAAGTTTCTTGCGGATACGGCTGCGTCCGGAGTTGACGCTGGGACGGGAGATGCCCAAGGCCAACGAGATCTCGTCCGTGCTCTGCTTCAGGTAGATCAGCATGCAGAGCAGTTCGTCGGATTTGGTCAGTTCCGGGAAGTCCTTACGCAAGCCGGGCAGGAAGCGAGGGTACAGGGCGGCGAAGGATTGGCGGAACCGCAACTCGTCCTCGCCGCTCAGCAAGGAGGGGTTGAGCTTCTGGCGTACGCTGTCGATCACCTCGTTATGGGCGGCTTGCTCCAGCTCGGCGCTCAGTCGCTCATTGTGGCGGTTCAGTTCTTGTTGGGTAGCGAGGAGATTATCCAGTCGTTGACGCTGGATCTCCCGCTCACGTTGGTGAAGCCGGCGACGTTGGAGTGCGTAGACAATGATCCCGGTCAGCAGGCAAATGGCTAGGATCAGGATGACACGCGTATAAACGAGCGAACGTTCCTTCAAGGCCACTTCGGCGGATAAGGCCCGATTCTCCTGCTCCTTCCGTCCGGTCTCGTAGCGTACGTTGGCACCAATGGCGTACCGCTGCTTCTCCGCCAGTTGCAACGAGTCGTGTATCTCCTTGTATTCCGGGTAGATCTCGGCCATCTTGTCTCCCTTCTTCTGTTCGGCGTAAAGGTTGAGCAAATGCCGTCCGGTCCAATCCATCATATCGTTCGCCTCGTATTTCTTGTAGAGAGCGTAGGCCTCTTCCATCAGGGGGAAGCCTTTTTCCGGCTTTCCGTCGCGTACGAGGCAGGCCCCCAGCATGAATTTGAAAAGATCTTGATACCCCGCGGAGATCGCTTCTTCCTCTTCTATCAATTCCTTGTACCCTTCGAGGGCGGCAGGGATAGAGTCGGGCACATATTCGTAGTAATAATTGTAAAGTATGTTTTTGGCGGCGAGGACATAGGCGTTCTCTTTCATCTCCTCCCCTCTCTTTAAGGCCTGCCGTGCGTAATATAAGGTAGAGTCGTGCTGTTCCAGCTCCCAGAAAATCCCGGCTTTCATCCGGTAGAGGTCGCTGATGGTAAAACTATCCAACTGGAGGGAGTAGTCGATGGAGCGTGAGATGGCCTCCATAGCCTTGTCGTACAATCCGAGGTCGCTATAGGTGGAGGAGAGGTCGGCGAAGGTGTAGACGAAGCCCCGGTTGAGCTTCTCGGGGTGGGCTACGCACCAGTCCATGGCTTCCTGTATGACTTCCACCTCTTTTTCCCGCATTCCCTTGCGGCGGTAATAATGGCCGAGGGTAGAGAGCAGGTCGGCCGGATCGTCGGCGGCATCGGGGTGGAGGCGATAGACGGCGAGGGCCCTTTCTTGCGTACGGATCGCGTCCGAGGGGTCGCGGCGGAATTTATAGAGCGTGTTGGCCGCGGCCTGGGCGATACGGATCTCCAGCCACGGGTCGTCGGAAGGGGGAAGGGCGGCGAGGCTGTCGGCGAGGCGCAAGGCCTCCTCCCGGTTGTCGCGGTCGTTGAGCTTCTGGAATATCTCCTCGGTACCGGGCGGTAGCTGCCGGGAGAGGGGGCCGTCCGTAGGAGGCGTGTCGTGCCGGCAAGCGAGGGTGGCTAGCGAGAGGAGGGTGGCTAGCAGGAAATGCGTGATGTCTCTCATCTGCGTATGATTTTTCGGTTTCCCGCAAATATACGCCGTTTTTCTTGTAAAATAGCCTGTTTCGGGGTGTAAATCGATTGAATCATCTATTGGTTTTTTATCCGTCCGAAGGCCCGGCGGCGTACCTTTGACTTGTTCGTACCACCGGTGCCTCGAGCGGCGCGTCAATTAAATTGATGATCGCATTTCGCACGGATAAGGCCGTTGTTGAGGACTTGTTGAGTGGATTGATCAAAAAAGAATTCGTCATATAAGAACAGGAATCGTTTTCTTTGAGAAACAAAAACGAAGTAGCAATGGAAGGGTCATACTTACCGATTTTGATGCTGTGCGCGATGCTGGCGTTCCTCCTCTGCGGGGGCGGTTGGGTGTTCGCGTGGAAGCATCTGCGCCGGCGAATCGACGAGCGGTTCGACGTACTGTCGGAACACTTGGAGCGTCACGCCGCCGAGTGCCCGATACGGAAGGAGTTCCTGCTCGCCTCCTGCCTTCCCAACGATCCGGAGCGGAAGGGGAACGAGGCGTTCCACCGATCGTTCCGGGCGTCGTACCCGGGCTTCCTGCCGACGCTTAGGGAGCGGGTGCCGGGGATCACGCCGGCGGAGGAGACGCTTTGCATGCTGATCAAGATGAACCTGAGCAACCGGGAGATCGCCGACAAGATGTCTATCTCCATCGGAAGCTTGCATACCACCCGCTACCGGCTGAAGCAGAAGATGCCGCCGGAGGGCGCCAAGGGCATGGACGAATGGGTACGGGCGATCGAATAGGGTCATGGGGAGGCGAACTTCCCACATTATTATATAGAGTTACACCTTTATCTAAAAAAAAATCATTATGCGAACAAAATCTTTGTTTTTAGGTCTCTTGACGCTGGTGGCGTCGGCTTTCCTCGCGGGATGTTCCGACGACGACACGGAAGTGTACGTCCCCCAGCGTGTGGCGGAGTTCAACCTCTCCGACGAGTCGGGCGGCAACCGGCTGTTCATCATCCATCCGTGGGAGGGCGAGATCGCCATCCCGGTGCATGATGACCGTATCCGCGACTTCGAGTTCAGCGGCAAGTATTTCGACTGGGAGATGAGGCAGGGGGCCGAGAGCCGCTTCCTCGTGCTCAACCTCAAGAAGGAGGTGGAGCTGAAGCCTTTCCTCGAGAAGGTCGCCCTGCGGGGGATCGCCAGCAAGTCGGGGGAGGCGGCGACGGACACGCTCTTCCTCGTGTCGCAGCCCAAGCTGGAAAGCTCCGTGGCGGATGACGCCCCGAGCTATATGCACAACGTGGGCAAGACGGTGAACGCGTCGGGCGATATCTTCGCCACCCCCAAGGAGCCTTTCCTCGATTTCGACCTGATATACGGCACGAAGGCCTTCGTGAAGACCCCCCAATCCGAGTCGTGGGGACGGGAACGCTCCGGCGTGGACTACGAGGAGCTGGTGGACAACATGTGGCAGGAGCTCGGCATCTCGGTGAGCGGCCTCGGCTTCACGAACCAAGGCGCTCCCACGCCTACGAGATCGAAACTCTTCTCCGGCTCCTTCAACGAGCGGTTCCAGCATAACCGGACCTCGTCCAACCGCTTCGAGTATCACGTGGACGTGCATGTCAAGCCGATGGTGGAGCTGCACATGGCCACCGCCATCTATACCACCGACAACGATCCCGACGTCTTCCTGCCCTACCTCACCGCGACCGCCCAGTTCTTGCTGAACGTGAGCCATGACGACCTCTACAAGCGATACCCCAACACCAAGGAGGGCATCTACGACCTATACGACACCTACGGCACCCACGTGCTGGTGGGCGGTGTCTTCGGCGGGAGCTATACCTATATCTATAGCCGGAAGGAGAACATGTATTACGACGAGACGGTGCTCGCCGCCGAGGCGGAGCTTTCCGCCAAGTCGGCCTCGCCGGCGGGAGAGAACGAGAACTGGCTCCAGACCTACTACCGCGTGATGGGTACGCACGGCGGAAAGATCGGCGCTGGGGGAGGATATACGAAGTCGGAGCTGAACGAGCATATGTCCGAGGAGAGCATCATGATCATCACCGGCGGAAACGCCTCCGTGGACTTCGAGAGCTGGGACAACTCCATCGCCGACGAGAACAGCAACCTCCACCTCGTGCGCTACGGGCCGAAGGGCGATTCCACCAACTGCTTCATGATCCCTCTCTATTACCTGACGAAGGACTCCGCGCGGAAAAATGCGCTGAAGGAGCACCTGAACGCCTACGTGGAGGAGCATTCGAAGCTGGAGAAGGAACCGAAGCTGATCGTGGCCGACTTCATGATGCGTACCGGCAAGGACGATCACGGGGATCCCGCCGGGCAACGCGTCTTCACCGGGCCGGACGGCAAGAAGCGAATCTACAGCCCGCTGGTGCTCAACACCAAGGGGCCGGACAAGTCGCAGATCGGCAAGATGCTCGACACCTCGGCCCACCAATACCTCGACGTGGGGGATTACGCCGACCAGCTCTGGTGGGTGGCCTTCGATTTCGAGGGCGAGTGCCGGCCCATCTACCACATGCGCTTCATGAAGGAGGACGACGCCCGCCAGCACGGTTTCGAGCCGCGCGGACAGGACGCCGAGTCGGGCATGGAATGGGAGGCGATCGACAACCATTTCGTCTCCTTGCGCTTCACGACCGACGATACCCATAAGGAGCCTATCACCGGCGTCGGCATCGCCCGCAAGGGGAAGAGCGACGATAAGTATTACGTCATCGCCACCTCGCCCGGCACCGACATGACGCTCCCTTACTCCATCGACACGCAATTCCCGGCCTATTGGGGAAGCGTGGAGTATAAGTCGAAGGAGGAGAACCCGCCCTACCGCTTCGGGGTAGACCAGGAGGACGACCTCAACGAGGGCGACAGCTGGTTCGGCAGGAACAAGGCGACCAACCATAAGCAATGGATCTTCCCGGTCTACACCACCAAGGACTTGGAATGGCCCATCCGCTTCACGAAGGCGACGGACTAGCGAAACGCCTCGGAAACGATCCCCACGGCCGTAGCGGTCCCTCCCGAGGCCTCCGGAGCGATGCCGACAGCCGTAGCGATCCCTCCCGAGGCCTCCGGAGCGATGCCGACAGCCGTAGCGACTCCTCCCGAGGCCTCCGGAGGGATGCCGACGACCGTAGCGACTCCTCCCGAGGCCTCCGGAGGGATGCCGACGACCGTAGCGGCCCTTTCCGAGGCCTCGGGAGCGATCCCGACGACCGTAGGCGCCGCTCGAGAGAAAAATCACTGATTACCCTAGGGCTTGCCCTAGGTCTATAAGATACCTCGCGTCTGCGGACAAGAGGAAAGTATTAACGAAAAAACAACAAACAGTATGAGTTTAGCGAAACAAATCGGATCGGTAGCGAAGACCGCGCTGAGCAACGCCGGCCACATGAACATGAACAACGAGATCTACGCCCGTATCTTGGATACGACCGTGACCGCCCTCCATCTGGAGGCCCTCGCGCTGGGCTACAAGGAATGCCTCGACCGGGAGGCGGAGTGCGTGAACCGTGTCACCAAGAGCGCGTCTACCGCCCAGATGGAGGCGAAAGACGAGGAGCGGGACAAGATCCTCCAGTTCATCTATTCCATGAACGGCTCCTATAAGGTATGCCCCGACGAGACCCTGCGAGCCCCCGCCCTGCTGGTGGACAGCGTGCTGAGGGCCTACGACAAGATCTACGCCAAGGCCTACGCCGAGGAGACCGCCCTGATCGACGGCCTGCTGCTCGACCTCGCCAAGGCCGACGTGGCGGAAGCCCTCAAGACCCTCCGCCTCGACACCTACGTCGCCCAGTTGAAATCCTTGAACGATGCCTACAAGGCTCTCGACACCACTCGCACCGACGAGTATGCCGCCCGCGTGAAGACCGATACCACCAAGGCACGCAAGGCGACCGACGAGACCCTCGACCTCATCATCCAGCGGGTCAACGCCTATGCCGTGCTCGAGCCTACCGAGGCCATCAACGCCTTCATCGACACCGTGAACCAGATCTTCCGCAAGTATAAGAACCTCATCGCCGCCAAGGGAGGCCCCACCAGCCCCTCCAAGCCCGACGACAAGCCTTATCCCACGCCCGACCCTACGCCCGACCCCGAGAACCCCGGCGGCGATAGCGAGAGCCCGGATGAGATCTGATCCGGACAAATTTTCAAACACTTAAAAACGAATTCATATGAACGAATTTTATCTTTCTAGAAAGATATCCGCGCGGCTCACCCTCCGGGCCGCCGCGCGGATGTTCTGTATCCTGGCGCTGGCCCTCTGGGGGCCGGCAATGGCAGGAGCGCAAGCGCAGACACAGTCGCTTGACGTGGCTAATATTTCTGATAAACTAACCCTCACCTATAAACTGAAAGCCGCCGGCTCGACCGATTACGCTTGGTTTTACAAGGTCGGGACGAATGGCACCGACACCGAGTTCTCCGGTACGCTGACGGGCTCGGAAGAGAAAACCAATTGCCCCGTCATCACCATTAAAAGCGAGAAGGAAACCACTTCCCCGAATTATGATGATTGTGCCAAACTCATATTGAATGGAATAAAGCTGACTGCTGTTACTGATTCCGATTTGTTTGTAATAGGGGAGAAAACTAAGCCGCTCTGTATCCAGGCAACAGGTGAGTCTACCCTGAAATGTAAAGCGACTGAAACTAATAAGAGTCAATTTCGTGTAATTAAGAACGATGATGGAGGTATCCTACTTCTGGATGGTGGAGATGCTGGATTGAATATCGTTGGGGATGGAGGTGGAATATATTTGCGCTCTGGTGGAGCAACTATAAGTGGCATCCTCAAAGGCAAAATAAATGTCACAGCGGATAATCCCATAGCGAATGACCATTATGCTATAACGGCAGATAATAACTCTTCTTTATATGTGGCCGAAGATGCGAAAATAATGGCTTCTGCGGGAAAAAAAGCAATTCTTGACAATAGTGATTCGCGTGTGTATTCCTCCTTCCTTCAATGGAGGTTTGAGGTCGCCCCGGAGAGCGGCAAGAGGCTGGAAATAAAAAATGCCAACGGCAACTCGTTTGATCCTGCTATCCAATTCACCACCGACGGCAAAAATAGGTGTTTCGCTATCAACGTCGTGAAGGGCACCGGCTACACCGTTTGGCTAGACGATAATCTACTCATGGACGAGAAGAAAACAACCGTCTTTACGGAGACGGGGAATAAATTATTCACCTCCGAAGGAATGCAATTTCCTGCGGACTGGTCCGTCTACGGTGAGACAGCCCATGTCGGCACGGATGGCATCGATGTCTCCGTCTCCGGCACAACCTACACCGTCAAGACCCCCCGCGGCCTCGCGTGGATCGCTTGGGTGACGAATAATGGGAAGACAACCGCCAATACTACCACCAATATCACCAATACCGGTGATGCTTACTATCCTGCCAATGCAGGCTTTAAGGACTGCACGGTTAAGCTTGCCAACGATATCTCGCTGGCTACGCCTACCAAGGGCGTTGCCGCTGGTTTCGTGAATAATTGGGTACCGATAGGGACTTATGGTAATAGATTTCAAGGCACTTTCGACGGGAATGGCAAGACCATTACCGGAATGGCGATCGAATCAACTTCGGTAAACTATATCGGTCTTTTTGGGTATTTGGATGGAGCGACCGTGCAGGATCTGACGATGGCAGATGAAGGAACTCCCCCAGCAATTAATTTGAAGACTTCCACTTCCACTGATTCAGGCGCAGGCGATAACTACTATCTTGGCAGTGTCGCAGGCTGGGTGAAGAGTGGAAAAATCATCAATTGCCATAATAAATGTGCGGTCAGTTTCTCTGTGTCTGGCAAGGCTGGAAATGTCGGTGGATTTGCCGGTCTTATAGATGAAAACTCGGTGCTAAGCGCTTGTTCAAACAGTGGAGCTATCACTGTCAGTGGATCAACGGTTATGGGGGCTGGAATCGTAGGGGTAAGTGTCAAGTCTTCTATTGCTTCCTGCTTCAACACGGGTGATGTCAGTGCTATTGGTAATACTTCTACCGCCTATGCGGGCGGTATCGTAGGCGACAGTGATCCTAATGGTAGTAGCAGTAATCCGAGTCATATATCGTACTGCTATTCAACAGGGAAAATAACCGCTAAAGCAAGCTCGGCAAGTACTTCCGGCGGTATTGTTGGAGGTGCTCAACATGTGGTTCTTAAATCTTGTTTTGCCACGGGCACTGTTTCCGCTGAATCATCAAGCAGCAGCAACGCTGCTTATGCTGGCGGTATCATCGGGTGGATTTGGGACGGTAAAATTACCGTAGAGGATTGCCTCGCCTTAAATACCGAAGGAGTGAAAGCTATCGGAAGCGTCTCTGAAAAACATGCCGGTCGTATTGCCGGAAATAATATAGGTAATGATAATGGTACAGTTCCCCTTTCCAACAACTACGCCAGCACCAAGATCAAGTTGACGGTAGGAAATACCACTGCTGCCCCGACCACCGACATCGCCGCCGACGCGATAAACGGTGCCAACACCTACCTCGACGATGTCGCCACTGATATCGCCGGTTGGACAGGCGAGGGTAAAGCCTTTACCGCCATCGGCACCACCTCGAGCGGCAAGCTCCCGCTACTGAAAGTCATCACCAACTATGATGCCGACGGACTGCCGACCACTTACGAGGAAGGTTCTTTCATTCCCGGCCAGCCCGACAACTTGACCTCTTCCACCTATCTGGCTTCCCTTGATCCGCTGTCTTTGTCTAACGGAGACACTGATCTCATCACCCTCTCTCGCTCCGACAACAAATGGAGCTATACAAAGGGAGAAAGCGGAACGCCGGCCCGCTTCAACGGCATAATCAAGATGGATGCTTCGTCCGTATCCTCCAACAAGCTCATGGTCGCCACCGTCACCGGCAACCCGACGCTGACGTTCGAGCAAGTGACAATCAACGCGACCGGCGGCGCTGCCTTGACCGTCAACGAAGGTTGCGAGCTGACAATTGCGTCGAATGCCGATTCGAAGCTCAGCGCATCCGGTGCCTCTACCTTGATCAATAAAGGTACCTTGAGGCTGTCGGGCGACTTCCGTATCGAAAACACCGGCTCGTCCGAGACGGATTACTGCCTCGATAACTCCGGCACCTTCAGCGTGCTTGATCCGGGCAAGACCCCTGCCATTTTCCATTGCGCCCATACCGCTATCCATAACACCGGCACCCTTACCAACGCTTGGATGGAATGTCGGTTCACGGCTGAGGCGGGACAGTCTGGCGCTAAAATAGCCTTTGCGCCGCTTGACGGCTCATCCCAGTCCATCGATGCGATGCGCTACGACAAGACCTTAGCCGCGATCGTTACGGCCGGCAAGACCTACCAACTCTGGGCGGTAGCGACCGCTGATGCCCGTACCCGGCAGAAGGGCTCTGATAGCGAAGGAACGGTGATCACGCGCTTCCCCGCTCCCGCAGCCGATGGCGCGGTAGCGGTCTTTACGGATGTGAACGACTTGAAGACGGTCGAGATCTCCGGCAATCAGGATTTCTCGGCCGGCTGCGCGAATGAGGATGTTCTCGTCAAATCGGACGGCGTGCTTACCGTCAATGCCGAGAATGCCGCCGTCCTCAACCTGACTCTGGAGGAAGGCGCGCGGGTCGTGACGATGACGGAGCTGAAGGTGTCCGATACCTTCGCTACCACCCGCTCGCTGGGCAACCAATGGACGGCCTTCGGTAGCCCGGTCGCCTTGAAAGCCTCCGTGGGGGATGCCGGAATCCTTTACGCCGCCACCGGCTACACCGGTACGGGTGCCGCCGACCAAGGTTGGAAGGACCTTTCCGGCACGACCGCCGACGGCACGAAAGCCGCCGACCTTGCCGCCGATAGCCCCTACCTGCTTGCCGCCGAGACAGCCGATACGAAGGTAGCCTTCACCGCTACCGCTTCCGCCGGCTCGCCGATCAAGATACCGGCCACGACTCCGGTCACTTTAGGCGATGCCCTCGCGAACGGCGTGTTCCTCTTCCAAGCGAACCCGAACCTCGCCGACCTCACGCTCAGCGGTATCTACGTGCTCAACGCCGAGGGTACCCGCTTCGACCTCCACGAGTCGGCCTATACGCTGAAGCCTTTCGAGGCGTATATCACCGCCAATGCCGTCACCCGCTCGCGGCTTCGTAGCGTGGGCGCCGCCGATGGTTCCGTGGTGACCGCCAACGAGATCGTCGCCGCTACCGCCGCCCTCCGTGTCTGGGCCACCGACGGGGCGCTGCACGTCTACTCCGGGGAAGCCGCCGCGCTTACCGTGGTACGCTCCGACGGACGTGTCGTCTACGCCGCCTCTATCGCCCCCGGCGATACCCGCTTGGCCTTGCCTTCCGGTATTTACATGGTTCGAATCAATAACATCACTTATAAAATAGCGCTTTGATATGAAACGATATATTAGTTTATGGCTCGTATGCCTGCTGGCGGTCTTCTCAATGACCGCCCGGGCGCAGGAAGGGATCGAGACGAAGGCCCGTCCCGACTTTCCCGCCCTTCCTTTCACGCTGACCTACTCGGCTACGGCTCCGGAAGGCGCTGCCTTCTTCTCGCTCTCGGCGGACGGCAAGCAGCTCCTCGCTTCCTCGACCGTACATGCCGGCACGCAGGTGACGCTCACGACCGCCCCCGCCGCCGGCTACCGAATGGTTTTCGGCTACCCGATGGTCTGCCGCACGGATGCGCCCGCCACTACGGTGACGGTTACGGCGGTCTCCGGCAGTGCTAACACCTACACCTTCACCATGCCCGCCTACCCGGCCACGGTAGAGGTGCTGTACGAGAAGATCCCGTACGCCGTCACCTTCGCCACCCCCGAGAACGGTACGCTGGCCTTGGATACCATCGGTACCAAGCTAACTACCGGTGCCGAGCTTATTCCCGGCAAGCAGGTGACGATCACCGTCTCCCCCACCGACGGCTACCAAATGGTTTCCGGCTACCCGAAGGCCTACCGCACGGATGCGTCCGGCACTAAGGTAACGCTTACGGCAGTCTCCGGCCGCGATAACACCTACACCTTCACCATGCCCGGCTATCCGGTCACGGTAGAGGCGAAGTACGAGAAGATCCCGCGCCCCGTCACCTTCACCGCCCCCGAGCACGGTACGCTGGCCTTGAAAGCCAACGGTGCCGAGCTAACCTCCGGTGCCAAGCTCGCCCCCGGCACGGAGGTGACGATTACCGCCGTTCCCGCCGAAGGCTACCAAATGGTTTCCGGCTGTCCGAAGGCCCGCGTCACGGATTCGGACTTCTATGGAGTAAGGGTAACACCGGTTGAGGGCAGCGCTAACACCTACACCTTCACGATGCCCGTTGACTTCCAGATCGCGGGAATCACGGTAGAGGTGAAGTACGAGAAGATCCCACGCCCCATCACCTTCACCGCCCCCGATCCCAAGCAGGGCACGCTGGACTTGGCTGTCGATGCTAACCCGGTTGCCTCCGGTGACAAGCTCGCCCCCGACACGACGGTGACGGTTATCGTCGTTCCCGCCGAAGGCTACCAAATGGTTTCCGGCTATCCGAAGGCCTACCGCACGGATGCGCCCGCCACTGCGGTAACGCTTACGCCGCTCTCCGACAACTATAACGTCTACACCTTCACCATGCCGGACTATGCGGTCACGGTAGAGATGCGGTACGAGAAGATCCCGTACGCTGTCTCATTCGCTACCCCCGAGCATGGTAAGCTGGCCTTGGATACCGCTGGTATCCCGCTTGCCTTCGGTGCCGAGCTCGCCCCCGACACGCGGGTGACGCTTGCCGCCACTCCCGATGCAGGCTACCAAATGGTATTCGGCTCCTTGAAGGTCTCCGGAAGTGAAGCCAAGACTGTCCCGTTGCAGAAAGAGGCCGATGGCACGACCTACTTCTTGATGCCGGCCAGCGAGGTGAATGTTGAGGTGGAATTTGAGGAGGTCCCCAAGGCTCAATCCTCGGAAGCCCGTTTGAGTTCCCTCTCGTATCAGGTAGGAACTGGGGAGGCGAAACCGATCCCCGGCTTCCTCGCCTCTACGATGGCATATAAAGTGATACTTCCAAACACGACCTCGCAACCGGCTACCCTCACCTTATCCGGCCAGCTGGCCGATGCGAAGGCTAAATTGCTCGTGAATGGATCGTCAGTTACCGTACAACCGACAGGATCGTTCACGGCTACCGTACCGACAGGATCGGCCGCTACCTTGGTCGTTACCGCCGAGGATGGACAGACCAAGCGCACGTATGAGGTGGAATTTGAGGTAGCTCCCCAGTCGGTATGTTACGTCACGATCGAACAGCCGGCAGGCGGCACGATCTCCGTTTCCTATGAAAAAGAGGACAAGGAAGTGGTCGTGAAATCCGGCGATGCCGTACCCGTTGGTACCGTTGGTACCGTGTTGAGCTTGGCACATACGGCCTTGCCAAATTACAAGTTCAGTGGTTACAAAGTGAATAATGGTTCCCCGTCAACATCCGGGAATATTACCGTCTCCGGTACCGACGACTTGACGATAACCGCTACCTTTACGCCGGAATCTACCGTAACCCCGGAAGAGATCGCTGCGATCGGTACGCCAGCCGTTCCCAAGGAAAAGGAAGGGCAGGTGGAAACGTATGATCCACAGGCCCCGATCGTGATCATCCCCGATGCCGTATCCCTGCCATCGGATACGGAACTCTCCAGCCTCCGCTTGGTGAAGGAAGATATAGAAGACCCGGAGAAAAAGGCTGAGATTGAAAAGAAAGCGGAAGATGCCGCCAAAGCTGCGGGTATCGATGATGCCCCGAAGATCGTGATGGAAGTGACCTTGGTTAAGGTGACGACCACGATTTCCGGCGAGGAAACCACAACCGCCGTAACCCCTGTGCAACCCTCCGATACCGTGACGGTACGTATCCCGTATCCAGAAGGCGTAAGACAAGACCTACATGATATCGTGATTATCCACCTCCGCTCGGACGGCGAGGTAGACGTGTATTCCGAGGCTAAGGACAACTTGAAATTGGAGAAGGACTATATGGAGATCTCCGTTTCCAGCTTCAGCCCGTTCGTGGTAAGCTATACGGCCAAATCTGAGCAGGTGGATCCCGATTATCCCGACACGCCCGACACCCCGGATACCCCGACATCGAACGCCTCGGTAGAGGGAGGCATGGCGGTTTGGACCTCTGCCAACGCCCTCCATATCCGTGCGGATCGTTCGGCTGAGGCATGGGTTGTCGGCCTGTCGGGTGCCAGCCGTGCCCGGTTCGCGGTCGTTCCCGGCGAGACGAGATACGCCCTTCCCGCGGGAGTCTATCTTGTCCGGATAGCCGACCAGACCTATAAGGTACGGATACGGAACTAAATGTTGTTTGTCTAATGTGCGAGGGATGCCCTTGTTTCTCCTTGGGGAGAGCGGGGCATCCCTTCTTTTTTGTGGATATGTTTCTTAACATACCTACCCGTAATCAATTGGTTAGCCGCAAATGCTTATCTTTGAGCTATCCCGATGTAAACGCTTACGATATGTCAGTCATTTAAACTCAATTATAGTATGAAACCGGAAGATTACATTACCAGAGAGGAGAAGTATGGTGCCCACAACTATCATCCCCTGCCGGTCGTTCTCAGAAGAGGCGAAGGCGTGTTCGTGTGGGACGTGGAAGGAAAACGTTATTTTGATTTCTTGTCCGGCTATTCTGCCTTGAGCCAAGGACATTGCCATCCTAAGATCGTGAAGGCCCTGATGGAGCAGGCGGAGAAGCTTACGCTCGTATCCCGTGCCTTTCATGCGGATATACTGGGTGAGTACATGGAATTTACCTGTAAGTTCTTCGGATATGACAAGCTCTTGCCGATGAATACGGGAGCCGAGGCGGTGGAGACGGCCTTGAAGCTTTGCCGCCGGTGGGGATACCGCCGGAAAGGGGTCGCCCCGGAGCGTGCGAAGATCGTGGTTTGTAGCGAGAATTTCCACGGACGTACGATCACGATTATCTCTATGAGTACCGACCCTAGTTCCTACGCCGATTTCGGTCCTTATACGCCCGGGTTTATAAAGATACCCTATAATCATGTAGATGCGTTGGCCGAGGCCTTGAAAGATCCCGATGTAGTAGGCTTCTTGGTGGAACCGATCCAAGGTGAGGCCGGGGTCGTGGTGCCCGACGATGGTTATCTGCGGACTTGCTATGATCTTTGCCATCAGCATAATGTGTTGTTTATCGCGGATGAGATACAGACAGGTATCGGTCGTACCGGTAAGCTATTGGCTTGCGATTACGAGGGGATTCGCCCGGATATCTTGATCTTGGGAAAGGCCTTGTCCGGTGGGGTCAGTCCGGTCTCGGCGGTATTGGCGGATGATGAGATCATGCTAACGATCGCTCCGGGAGAGCACGGTTCTACCTACGGGGGCAATCCATTGGCGGCGAAGGTAGCTATCGCCGCCTTGGAGGTGGTACGCGACGAGTGTCTCTCGGAGAACGCTTTCAAGATGGGTGAATTGTTCCGTAGCGAGATTGAGAAGATCGATAATCCGATGATTAAGAAAGTACGGGGTAAAGGCTTGCTGAACGCTGTCGTGACGGAACCTAAAGATGGGAAGACGGCTTGGGATATCTGTCTGGCGTTGAAGGAAAATGGCTTGATAGCTAAGCCTACCCACGATCATATCATCCGCTTCACGCCTCCTTTGGTGATTACTGAGGAGCAAATGATGGAAGCTATTGGTATCATACGAGATACATTTGCTAAATTCTAAGGTATGAAAATAAATGTAATAGGCGTTCCCTTGAACTTGGGATGTGATCGGGAGGGCGTAGAGCGTGCCCCGAATCACCTCCGGGAACGGGGATTGATGAAGTTGATACGGGGAAACGGGCATCGTGCTTTCGATCTGGGTAACTTATATGTGCCTCCGGTTAGCGAGGCCGATAAATTCGCCCGGGGAAACAGCATGAAATACTTGGATGCCATCGTAGAGGTGAATAACAACTTGGCGGAGTTGGTTTATGATACCTTGAGAGGCGGCGCTTTCCCCTTGGTAATCGGTGGGGATCATTCGCTGGGCTTGGGAAGTGCCTCGGGCGTGGGCAAATGTTATGATGATTTCGGCATTATCTGGCTGGACGCTCATGGGGATATCAATACCAGCGAGACGTCACCCAGTGGTAATATCCACGGGATGCCTCTTAGCGCATTGATGGGGATGGGAAGCGAGGAGCTGGTGAATGTCTACGCACCCGGGAACAAGGTGAACCCGCAGAACGTATTCTTGGTCGGGACCCGCAGTCTGGATGAGGGCGAGTGGGATTTGATCGAGCGGGAGAAGCTGAGTGTCTATACGATGGAGACGATCCATCTGAAAGGTATCGGCTTCGTTGCGGAGGACATCAAGCGGAAATTGAAGGAACGGAAGATCCGCAACGTGCATTTCAGCATAGACGTGGATAGCATAGACCCCCGTTTCGCCCCGGGCACGGGAACCCGTGTGTGTGAGGGACTGATGCCGGATGAGTTCAATAACTTCGTGGATCATATGTTGTCTACGAATCTGGTTAAGTCGATGGATCTGGTAGAGCTGAATCCGGAACTGGACGTGAACGAGCAGACTACGAATCTTTGTTTGGAGATCATTGATTATATTACGGCCCGTCTGTAAAAAGAAAGCTCCTTGTTCCGGCATGAACCGGGTACAAGGAGCTTTGGTGATAAACCACTAGTCTATCGGTCTATCTTATTTACGGATATTATCGTAGTTGAAGCTATCGCTTAGATATTCATCCTCGGTAAATTTATTTCCTTGTGGTCCCCAATTACCCATAGCCAGTCTTGCGAGCATAGTCATCGGGTTGAAGTCGCTCATATCGCCACTAGCGGCGGCCAAAGAGACGGATTCCATTAATTTGCGCATGGAATGAGGATAATCCTCGTTGATCACCATGTTGCGGTATAAGGCAAGGATTCCATCTCCTTGCTCCTTACGGTTCCAAGTCAGTATATATGTACCGTCGTTGGCTTCTGCCTTCGCTTGGAGATCGGGTAGTTTGGCGGAGTTGGCGTCTGCTATGATAAAGGTTACGAAACCTTCCTTGTCCACTTCAGGCATTTCCTCGTCATAAATAGAGGCATACGAGTAGGACTCGGCTGACCCAAGGCATATAGACCAGTACCGTACATCGGCGGTGGCGTATTCGCTTACGCTTTTAGGAGCCGTAGGAGGAATGAAGCGGAAAGTAGCTACCTCGCCCTCATTCAATTTGATACGGGCGAATAGATATTCAGCCGGACTATTCGGATACATCAGGCTCAGCGGGGCACGCATGAACGGAAGCTGCTTCATGTCTACCGAGAAGTTCATAGGGGGTAATTGTAATGACTCATGGATATTACATTTCTCACGCTTCGGGAAATCCACTTCCTCACCTGTAGTCACATCGAAAGCTTGGATAGCAGGCATGTCCACGCCGCCATACTCATCGCCGCTATATTGTTTCGCCAAGTAAAGACGCATGAAAATGGAGACCATATTGACATCCTCCGGGAACTCACATACGTTCTTCATCGAGGCGCGTGCGCTGGCGGGGGTGTTAGCGGGAATGATGTAAATCGTATAGCCATTTGCTCCGTAGTCGTCTGTTTCCTTTACATAAGGGTTGATGGAGCTGTCATCGGGTTGGATATTTACGTCTTCAATGCTGGATACGTCTATTTGGGTCTCGTCGTTATAAACCGTGAAATTGAAGAAGCGTGACTTCGGGAACTTTCCAGTCAAACGAAGGCCGATGTTTGGATTATCTTTGTAAGAATAGGTGTATTCCCAATAATCGGCATAGATATCAGGAAAGGCCAGTAGGGTTTGATTGTCGCCTCGAAGCGTCTTGCCCCATTGTTCCTTGGGTTCCGGGTTGTTGATTTGAGTGGTATTCTCATCATCGTCGTCGCAAGCGGTGAACATACCCACAGTAAGGGCTACCAACATTAAGTAAAAAATCTTCTTCATGATTCTGTTCGTTAATTAATCTGTTTGTTATTAAAATGAGAGCGCAAAAGTATCTCATTTCCAATTAGGGTTGACCTATTGAAAATGAAATACCTTGGATAAGACCACAGAATCCTAGGAATGGAACAGCTAGAAGGGGTATCCGATAGCGAAATGGTAACCCATGCCGTCCTTGAATTTCGGGATATTGTAATAGCCTTTCTTTCCGGTATCGTAAGGGAGATGCAGACCGATACCCACGTCGAAACGGATGACGATAAAGGTGAGGTCGTAACGCAGGCCGAAGCCGGTTCCCAAGGCTAGATCCTTGAGGAAGCTACCCCATTTCAGTTGTCCGCCGGGACGATCCGGATCGTTCCGGATCAGCCAGATGTTACCGCTGTCGAGGAAAGTGGCCCCATGCAGGTCGCCAAGGATCGGGAAGCGGTATTCGAGGTTGGCCTCGAATTTAAGATCACCCGTACGGTCGATGTAAGCGTATTTATTGTTATCGCTGTTTTGATAGTAGCGTCCGGGACCGATGCTGCGGATCGTAAAAGCACGGATGCTATTCGCTCCGCCGATGTAGAATTGCTCGTTATAAGGGGAGGTACGGGCGTTGCCGTAGCTATAAATAGCGCCGGCCATTAATCGGCCTACGAGATATTGCTTATGCCCGAGGGCGTAATTATAACGTATCTCGGCGGTTCCCTTGATGAATTGGGCGAAGGGGTTGCCAAGTAATTCCTTATCCTCTTTATTGAATTTCTTCCCGGCTAACGCATAAATCCCATCCAAGACAAGGCCCGCTTGGGTAACGGATGCCTGCCACCAAAGATGGTTCCGGCGACTGGTGATCGGGGAGTCATCATAGGTATAGGTATAGTTCATGGCCGGGATGAATTGATTTTGCAAACTCTTCTTTAGGGCCTTGTTCACGTTGGTAATGCTGTCGAACTCATGCGTGGTATGCTGGAGCAAGTTGAACGTCAGCTTGAAAGGGGTGATGGAATGATGAGACGTGGCGGTAGGCTGGAACTCATACGAGGCGTCACCACCGAATGCCAGCAACTTGAAGAAACGGGCCCGGTTCATCTGGTCCGCATAGAGGCGGAAGGTGGTGCTGGCCGGGAAATTCATGTCCCGTTTGCTGAATGTAGGGAACAATACCCGTGGGAAAGTCAGCGTGGTAGTCAAGCCTAACTCATAACTGTTGATCTTGGAGTTGCTACCATCCAGCTTGTTGCCGGTCTGCCATTCGTAAGAGCCGCGGAGTTTCACGCCGAAGGTCTCGCCCCCTCCGAAGACATTCCGTTTGGTCACGCTGAAAATGGCGCCCGGACCCACTTGGTCGTTGCTCTTGGCGGTGACGTTCAACTCGAGCTCGCCGTCTAATGGAAGATCGTAGACCGTATTGATCCGCAGATCCAGCGTATCTTGGCGGCGCATGGTATCACGGGGGGAATATTGCAACTCGGCATAACGGAAGATACCCAAGCGGGACAGGGCCGTTTGCGTCCGTTCCTGCGCCCGCTGGTTATAAAGTTCCCCCGGCTTGAAATATAAACGGTTGTAAATGACCGAGGGGCGAACCCTTAGCTTGCCCTCATAATGGATCGTAAGGTCCTTATAGCGGATCGAGTCCGTGGGAGTCTCATTCTGGTAGCCGTTTAGCCAGACGGATATATCCCCGAGCTTCCAAGGGCGGAGGGCCGAGGGGGGAAGACTTTCCTTCGGGGCCACCCGTAAGGCCACTTTCCCGGGGTTCAACAAGGTATCCGCTTGATAGGTGATGAAATCGGGACGGAAATAGTAATATCCGTTGTTACGGAGCAAGGACGAGATGCGTTCCCGCTCGGCTTGCAATTGGACGACATTGAAATTCTCTCCTTTGTGGAGGATACGATCGCCGATCGTGGCATCGATCAATGAGTCGGCACGGTGACGGATATGGACGTATTGGATGCTGTCCAGCGTATACGGATCGTTCATGGTGACGCTATATTCCAGCTTCGCCTTCCGGGGATTCTTGGGATCGGGTATGACCTCGAAAGAGGTCTCTCCGTTGAAATAACCGTACTCGTTCAATAGATTCCGGGCTACCTTGACGCGGACATCCGGGTTCACGGTGGTGATCAGCACCGGTTTCGACGCCAGCTTGTTGAAGATCCACTTGCCGACCTTCCCTTTCTTGTTCACGAAAGCGTTGTAGACCCACAGGCCGAAAGGAAAAGGCACCCGGATCGAGGAGCTTCCCAGCAAGGCGTTGTTGGGGGGATAGGCTAGGGCGGCCTCGACCTCTTCCAAGGCGGCTTCGCCGGGTTTGGTCTTATCCTCGTTCTTCACCTCTATTTTCTTGATACCGGTATATAGGACCGCTCCCTCGGGAAGGTTCTTCGTGGTGGAGCAAGAGGTGAATAAGAAGGCCAGCAGCCCGAGTAGCGCCAGCGACGATAGGATCGCTCTTTGGGTAGACACCCCCCCTCGTCCTAGGAAAGTATCCTTCCCTGCTTTGGGAAGGCATGTTTCCCTGCTCTGGGAAGGCATGTTTCCCTGCTCTAGGAGGGCATCCTTCCTAAAATATATTAAAACGTTTTTCATATTCATTCCTTTTCTGTTTCCTCTTTCACTGGTTTCACTTTCGTTTTCTTGAAGTTGAATAGCTCCCTGAGATGCATCATTTTCTTGCGGAGCACGATACCGGCCCCGGTCTCCGTGATCTCGCCTTCCAGCAGGCTCTCGTAGTTCTTGTCGTGGAAAAGTTTGACGTAACGGGAGCCACTGCTGTCTAACCGATATTCTACGGATACGTTATCGATGAACGGCTGCGCCTGTCCATTGTTAATGTTCTCGCCGGTAGAGATACGGCCGCCTAGAACCACACGGATACGGTCATTATAGAATCGCTTGGCGAAGCGGAAGGAGTAGTCGGTACGGGTACCACCTCCGGCGTCGCCATTATCGTCGTACGTCTCCATGCCGAAGCTGATATCCACGGATTTCAAGGCGCTTCCGGCGATGTTGTTGATCTCGCTTTGCAAGAAGCTGGTCAAGGCGTCTCCCATATTCACGTTCACCTTGCCGCTACCGCCGCCGCCGAGGTACATGCCGGTCACGAGCATGCTGACAGCCAGCTTCGCCCGTTCCTCCGGGCCTTTCGAGGTCAGTTCCTCCTGCATCGCCATGTCTTCCGGGGCGGTGAGGGTAAATTGCAACCCTAGGTTCTCCAGTTGTTGGGTCAGTTCGATGCCTACGTCGAAATTTACCAAGCGGGGCGATGATTGCCCGGTTAGGGTGACGGACGTACGGACTCGCTCGGTAGCCGTAAGGTTCAAGGTCGGGTCCATGGGGTTGCCCGTCCATTGCACGTAGCTACCCTCTTGTACGTTGAACTCCTTCAATGGGATCACCGGGATGGAGTACTTGATGGTTCCACCCGTCAGCGTGTAGCGTCCGTTCAAGAACATATCGCCTTGCGGGGTATACTGGAAGGAAAGGTCACCGCCACCCTCCAAATTGATATGGTTGGACTGGTCGGGACTTAAATCCACGTTCGCTTGTACGGCGGGATCGATGTGGATCGTCATCAACATGTCCATGCCTCCCATCGGCAACGGGGGCTTACGAGGCATGCGCCGACGTAAAGTATCCGTGAAAGAGGTGAAGGTTACCATGTCCGACATACGGTCTTGCACGGTCAACGGGGAGTCTTTCAGCACGTAGGTGATATTCGTCCCGCCCAATAACTGCAAGTCCCCTCGCATGGTCAAGGCATCCAACGGCCCGCGTACGGTAGAATTCAAGTTGACGAACAGCTTTCCGTAGACAAGGCTTTCCTCGTTTTTCTTAACGTTCAGCAGTTGCAAGTTATTCGCCGTTAGTTTAAGATTGGCGGTCATGCGGGATAAATCGTTGAAATCCACTTCTCCGTTGATGATAAACGGATTCTTGTTGTATGCGTAAATACCATATTGGTTGAACAAGATTCGGTTGTTCTTTATCTCTATCTTCTTATCGTCGAAACGGAAGGTAGAACCTGCGGCGCCTACATAAACGGAGGCGGTATCGAGAATCAGATATCCCTCGGCCATGGGTTTATCGCTTTGTCCGCTGATAGCGAGCGTACCATCGAGGTCTCCGCCCATTTTCGCCATATCATCCGGAATGAACGGGTTGGCGATATCCAAGGGGAAGTGCATGAACTCGACAGTACCGCTGATATGGTCGGTCTCGCCCATCTGGTATAAGGCGGTAATGGCACTCACCTCTTTCCGGTCCCGGAAAAGGTGCATATCCACTTGATGGTTCCCCTGCTCTAAAGGTAGATAGACTGCGTTGAACATGAGTTCGCCGACCCGCTCGTTCTCATAATACAGATCATCAATGTTCATATCCGCCACGACCATGAAGGCCGAGTCGGAAGGAGCGTACTGGAAATCGGCGTTCAATATACCTTTCATCGGCGGGATATAACTGAATGCGTTGGAGATAACCCCAAGGTCGATCTGGTTCAACTCGGCGTGGACTTCCTCCATCTCGTCACTTTCCGCTTGGGAGTGTATCCAGAGGGCGGCGTTATTATCTCCGCTGAGTCGCAGGTTCGCCTCGATATCCTTCATGCTGCGTACCACGACGTAATTATCCGGGTTCAGCTTGAAAGGGCGGAACGCTATGATCGGGTCATCGGGGAAGAGATGGAACTTGACCCCGTTCTGTATCTTATCGGCCCGGATTCCGAGCAACAAGCCGGTCTCGCCTTTCCCGTCCTTGAAATAAAGGCGGGCGTCGCCGAAGCCATAACGTATTTGCCCGTCCAGCCCGGCGCTGAAAGGTTGTTGCTGCCTGTATTTATTCTTGATCACTTGGGCGCTATAGAGTAATCCGAGCGAATCTTGGTGCATCTCCGCCCGGATGGTATCGATCTGCATCGTATCCCGTGCCAGATCGTAAATGGAGGCATCCATGCGTATACCCGTTTCCGGTGAGGTATAGGCGTTCATGGCGATGCTCTTGAAATCTACGTAATAGGTTTGGAGATAGTTGTAGATCGGATTGTCCTGTCCTGCCCGTACCTCAAGGTACATATCGGGGAGGAGCGGGCGAAGGATCTCCAGATTGACAGTCGAGTCCCGTTCCAATTGGAGGGTGATATCGTTCGATACCTTAGTCAACTTATCCGTGATGTGGTGTATGCAATCATTACCCGTGAGGATGATCCCTAAATCCCCGGCGTGGAAAGACACACGGGTGGTATCGATATCCGTCCGGGCATGCAAGGTCAGCGTTTTCGGCTTGAAACTTTGTTTTGGGGTGACGACCTCCCAGTTTCCTAACGTAACGTCGATCGTGTTATCTTCATCCAGATTACTTTCTGCCTCGGCGAAGAGCTGGAAAGAGGTGGCGAAGGGATTTGCCATTAAGTGCATACCCTGTAAATCCATGTTCTCCACATCCGCTATCAACATCGCCTTCACCTCGTGCTTGTGGAGGGTCGCGTTTAAGGAGACATCCATTTTCGCCAACGGGTATTTGCTAAGCAGATCCACTTTCAGTAAGTTCTTTTCCAGAGAGCCATCGATGGATACGTCTGATACCGATGAGGCGCCGTAGCGTATATCCGATATCTTACCGTCCAGTTTGGCCCATGTACGTTCAGAGAAAGGGTCTGTGCCCCGGCCTTCTGCTTTAACAGAGGCGGTCAGCCAAAATAGAGAGTCTTTGGGCATGAAATGGGTAGGTTCCAGACTGTCTATCCGTAAATTAGCCTCATAAGCCAGTTGCACCGGATTATAGCGGGCGGTCAGACCTACTTTGCCTTTATCTTGGGTAAGAACAAGCTCGGTGCGGTATTCTTGATTTGCGACTGTAGCTTCCCCCTTCAACTGAATTCCTGCCGGAATGGCAAATTGATCCCGTTGGGAGGCGGGAAGCATCGCCAGCAAAAAGTCCAGATTACCGGATCGAGCCTTTAACTGAATCTCACCGGTTCGCCGGATGCTATCCGTCACGGACTCCATGCTACCCGTGACGTTCATCTGAAACGCTCCCGGCAGCATGATATCGCCTTGTGTGATACGTATACTGGAGAGGTTGCCTTCTACGCCAGCCGTAATAGCGAGAGGCTTGTCCGGGTAGGCTTTCTTGAAATCCTCTGGAAGAGAACCTGCCGCTATCAATAAATCTTCTTTCCCCAACGAGGCGTTTAACAGGGCTTTCATGCTACCTTGTGGGTGCTCCTCGAGGGAGCTCCAAGGGATAGTCGCTGTCAATCTCACTTCGGAATTTGGTGTCTGGAGAAGTAGGTCCGGTACGTCTATCTGTTCATGGTCACTCCGGACATTTCCTGCCAATGCCGAAACCTTGAGGCCGGAACGTTCTTCCACGAAGAATTCCTTGATGTGGGCGTTTATTTCTTTTCCTTGATATAAGATGGAATCGATAGAAGTGTTCAGGTTCGTTAAACTAATATGGGAGAAATCGAGTCCTTGCTCGGGTGCCGCGTAATTCCCGTCATAAGCGAATGTAGAATTCGTTATGTCAAAGTTTCTCGCCTTATATTGTTCCGCTCCAAGATCTACGAGGCCGTTATTTAGCCCGGCTTTATTTACGAAAGCCGTAAGGCGTAAGGAATCCGAGGGCATTTGTAGGGCGAAGGCTACCCGGTCCAAACTAATTTTATCCAGCTTGAGTACCCAGTTCAGAGGTGTGGAAGTCGTGTCTTCTTTCGAGGTTGAATCATTTAATAGAAGGGTAATGGCGGTATCGGATAAATCTACGGTATTAAATGTAGCTTTCTCCTCGGACAGGTCTATACGATCGGCGTGCAGGTAAAGCTTTCCCAAGAATCCTTTGATTTCCATACCTTCAATCATAGTCCCGGTGTTAACCTTTACGTTCCGGAGGTCGATCGCCTCTACCAATACTTGCTTCCGCAAAAGAGGAAGGGCACGAACCCGTACCGTCAAGCTCTGTAAACTCAACAAGGTATCGGCGGGAGGATTTACGACCTCGACACCCTTAACCGTAAGGTCTAACGGGAAAGATAGCCTAATCTGCTCGATCCCGATCTGCATACCAGTCGCTTTTCCCGCGTATTCGGTCGCTTTCCGTACCGCGAAGTTTTGGAAAGGAGGTATATATAGTAATATAGAGAGTAACAATACCAATGCGATCGGTATTAGGCATATCACTCCTATCCGTTTAATCCATACTCTCATGTTGATACGTTTCTCTTTTTCTTATTTGTTTATTTGCCTGTTTTTATGACGATCGCTCCGTTCGCGCCTCTTACCCCGTATTCACCGGCGTCTTTCAATACTTTTAATTCCGAGACATCTTCGACGGGAATCGTGTTTAGAACAGATAGGTCCATCGGTATACCGTCTACCACTACTAGCGGGTCACTAGGACTGTTTAGGGAAGCGCTCGCACGGATGCGTACGGAACCATCGGCGAATGTTATGCCACTCATCCTTCGTAGCAGGCAATAGAGATCCCGGCATCCGGTTTTCTGTATCTCTTCTTTATTCATAACGCTTGAGCTTACTATTTTGTTTCGTTCCCTTTCCATAATTTCTTTCAGGGCCTCATCCGGTTCAAAACTACGCTCTGCGTTGAATGTGCTATTCTCTAAAGTAATGGTTATATAATTGTATCCGTTGACCGGGACTTTGACTACATTTCTTGTTTTCTTAATAGTGACGAACAAGGTATCATTCAGGTTAGCCCCCGGGATGGTGAATACGCCATGTTTGTTCGTTTTCACGGTGATCGGATTCTGACTGCCTAGCGTGACCGGATAGCGTTTGATTATTTTATCGCTGATGTCACGCAATACACCGACTAAAGTATCATTCTGTGCCAAAAGTATTTGACTGCTGAATGATAAGATGATGATTGAAAGATAATGTATTGTTTTCATAGCTCAATCTTTTTAGCTGAACATAACACAAAGATAATATAATATTTCTTAAAGGCAGAGTTTTAGGGCAAATTCGTAATAGGTATTATTTTTACGTTTCTATGTGGTCTCATTTGTCGCTAAAATGAGATTACTATAAATGGAAATCATTACATTTGCCAAAATAAAATGAACGGTATGGAATTAGATTTAGCCTATTTGTGTAAGGAGGTTCGAGAAATAGCTCGTGCTTCTGCGACATTCTTAAAAGAAGAACGCCGAAAGTTTGACCGGAACTTAGTGGAGGAAAAAAGTGCTCATAACTATGTATCTTATGTGGATAAAGAATCGGAACGACAGATCATAGAGGCTTTGTCTACTTTGCTACCTGAGGCTGGTTTTATCGCGGAGGAAGGCTCTGGAAGTTTGACTGATGAGGAATATTGTTGGGTGATCGATCCATTGGACGGCACTTCAAACTATATTCATGATATTGCGCCTTATTGCGTGAGTATCGCTTTAAGAAATCGGAAGGAGTTATTGTTAGGAGTAGTCTATGAGGTGTGTAGGGACGAGTGTTTTTATGCAGTGAAAGGCGGTAAGGCTTACTTGGATGGGAATGAGATACATGTATCGGATGTCTCAGTACTGGATAACGCTTTCATTGCGTTGGGTTTCCCTTATAACTCTGATGATTATCGTCCGGTAGCTGCTCATTTGGTTGATAGGTTGTATGGTTTTGCGGGAGGTACCCGTTTGATGGGATCTGCCGCCGCTGAACTGTGTTATGTGGCAGCAGGACGTTTTGATGCCCGTATAGAGGCCTTTTTAGGCCCTTGGGACGTAGCTGCTGGTGCCTTGATTTTATTGCAGGCCGGAGGAAAAATATCGGATTTCAATGGCGGAGGGAACTGGGTTTCTGGTGAGCAGGTAGTTGCCAGCAATGGCAAGATTCATTCTCTTGCGTTGTCTTTGTTGCCCTAATACTAGGGTAATCCTGCGTATTCTAGTGCTTCTGTGTGTATTTAAAAGGTAAAAGAGTTTAAACTTACTTCTTATTTGCGGGGTGTTTGATCCGTTTTGATTTTCAAAACAGATGGAGGAATACAAATACCCGTAAATCCTTGTATGTGTCTAATTCAGTAAAAATCAAGACTTTTAGGATTAGAGATTTTACTTACATTTGTGGAAAATAAAAATGTTACAGAGTATGAAAAACAATCTATACGTCTTTTTTCTGTTCTTTATTACTGGACTAATGTCATGTAGCCATCACTCAGGTCTATATGAACATGCGGAAAAGATAATGTCCCAACATCCCGATAGCGTTTTAACATTGCTATCAACAATACAAGATGTAAATGATCTTTCAGAAAAGGATCGTGCTATGTACTATCTACTTTTGACAGAAGCTCAAAATAAAACTTATGTCAAACCTACTTCAGATTCGTTGATCGCTATTTCTACTGAATACTTTGATAAAACCGAAGATTGGGGAAGAAAAGCAAAAGCTTGGTATTATAGAGGAAGAGTCAATCAGGACCTTGGCGATGCTCTTCATGCGCAAGACTATTATTTGAAAGCATTACGAAATAGTGATAAAGTTTTGGATTATGTTTTACTGGGTCGTATTAGTTATAGTTTAGGAATGCTTTATACTTATCAGAATGTTTATGAAAAAGCAATTCCATTTCAGAAAAAGGCTTTAGATTATTTTAGGGAAGTTCAAGATTCTATTGGCCAATCATTTGTTTTAAGGGATATAGGCAGAACTTATACCTCTTTATCAAAGCTAGATAGTGCTTGCTTTTTCTATGAGTATGCGTTGAATTATGCGAATAATCTTAGTAAACCCTCTATTTTTAGTGAATTAGGAAATGTCTGTATGGAGTTAGGTGATTATAAAAAAGCTTATGACTTTCTTCAATTGTCTTTGGAATATTCTACGGATGTGTCTTTGTTGTATCCTACTTATTTAACTTTAGGAGACCTATTTTCAAGAATAGGGCCGATAGATTCTGCGTATGTTTATTTAGAAATGTGTAAAGAAAGCCATTCATGTTCAACACAAGCAGGCGCTTACTATTATTTGGCAAAACTAGAAAAAGAGCAGAAACACTGGAAAAATTATGCAATGTTTCAAGAAGTTTATGAACAACTACGTGACTCAACTAATAAGATAAAACAAACAGAGTCTATTCGAAAGATGCAAGATTTATATAACTATCACCAAGTAGAGGCAAAATATATGCAAACTCAGATTGCATTAAATAAGACAATCATAAATTTTCTCATTGTAGGTATTTTTGCTTTAAGTGCTATTGTAATATTGGTTTTCGTGATAGTTATGGTGTACAAAAGATTAAACAATAAAAAGAAACATCTGCAGGAACAGAGGCGAAAGCTAGATGCTTTGAAAGAAAAACAACGAAAAGATAGAGAACGTATAGAAAAAAATGAAAAGATTATAGCTAAGCTAGAGAAGCAGATACAAGAGTCTTCCATCGCTTTTGATGAAAAAGAGAAAGAACTTATGCTTTTGAGAAAAGAACGTTTGGAGGCAGAAAACAAGAATTTGAAGTATGCGGAAACCGAGAATGAGCTTTTATTAAATCGATTTTTAACATCGGACATTTATTATCGTTTTCATATGAAAGAAGACTGGAGACCAAAAGAGAATGATTGGGAGGAATTATATAAAGCTTTGGATGAGACATATGATGGCTTTACCCATAGGCTCATGGGAGTTGCTAAAAAATTGACAAGTACAGAACTGCGTGTAAGTTGTTTAGTAAAGTCTAATGTTCCTCCCGTTACAATAGCGATGCTAATCGTTACCACTCCAACAAACGTGTCTATGATTCGTAAACGACTATATGAGAAAATACATTCACAGAAAGGCTCTTCTGAGAAATTTGATAGATTCATACAGGAGTTTTAATGATGATTGTGCATAATTTGTGCAATTTTAGTTCATGTTTTTGTAAGTAATGTATGGTATGTTTGCTCCCATGTTTTTATAAAAATATCATGCATTATGAAAAATGTAAACAAATTCACTGTTGTTGCGATTTTATTCGCATTGTTTTTAACTAATTCTGTTTTAGGAGATAATATTCCTACGGAAGGAAAATGGAGAGATGAATATTATCGTTCGGCAGATGCCCCATTACCTCCAGTTGCATCAATCGAAGGAGATATCCTTTCCTTGGACTTTGAAGATGCTTTATCAAACTTGACTGTATGTGTCATGAATGATAGAGGTGTGAAAATTTATGAGGATGTTGTTTCTTCAGAGGCAGGTGGAACTTATTCATTTTCTTTAGCGGGAGAAACAAGTGGCCAATATCAAGTTGTACTATTACACCAATTGGGACACTTGACCGGTAACTTTACCTTGGAATAAAAAATTAAAAGGTTTTGTAAGAAGAAAGAGCTGTTATACTTCTCGGTAAAATGGGAAACACAGCTCTTTTTTTATTAAGACAATTGTGCCAAATTCGAATCTTTACTTGGATACATATATATACATGTTTTAGCGCTAAATGTATCATCAATCAGTTGGGAGTCATTCTGTTTATTGTGTATTTCTTAAAAATAGGCTCCGTTGTAGCCTACTTTACTATACATGGAAATTGCGATTAGTATTAATAGAAATTCAAAATACTATGGATACTAATCGGAGCTTGGATGGATGTAATTTCTTTGCATTCTGATTATCAGATGTATAGATGATAATCTGGAAATATTGGGCTTATTGTGCTTTTTTAGAAATTAAATTAGGTGTGGTTGGCCTAGTTTTATTTCCAAATGGTGTTATATCATGATTCTTATAACATGAAAAATTCATAGTTGTGAAATTTTATAGGATTTAGCTGTTAAAATCAATATGGATTTCCCCCTTGTCTAAGAAATGACAGGACAATACTATTATATATGCCGTTTATTCTGTATTTTTGCCAGAAAAATTAGCAGACATGGCTGAAAGCAAAGTTGAACACCTATTGGATAGCATTCATTTTCCGGAAGACTTGAGACATTTGTCACAGGATAAGTTGGAGCAGGTATGTGCCGATTTGCGTCAATATATTATCGATGTTTTGTCTGAGAATCCCGGTCACCTAGGTGCAAGCCTTGGTACGGTAGAGCTGACAGTCGCCCTTCATTATGTATTCAATACCCCCTATGACCGTATTGTCTGGGATGTCGGGCATCAAGCTTACGGACATAAAATACTTACAGGAAGGAAAGATATTTTCCATACGCTCCGTAAGTTTAAAGGAATTAGCGGCTTCCCTAATCCGGCGGAAAGCGAGTATGACGCTTTTATCGCCGGACACGCCTCAAATTCAATCTCTGCGGCGATGGGTATGTCGGTAGCCTCGGCCTTGAAGAAGGAACTGGATCGCCATGTGATCGCCGTGATCGGGGATGGCGCTATGACCGGAGGACTCGCCTTCGAGGGGTTGAATAATGCGTCTGCCAACCCTAATAATTTGTTGATTATCCTGAATGATAACGATATGGCGATAGATCATAGCGTAGGTGGTCTTAGCCAGTATTTAGTGGATATAACGACGAGTCAAGCCTATAATAAAATGAGATACGATGTGTATCGAGGCTTAAAGAAGATCAAGCTCATCAATAACGATCGCCGGGAAAACATCTTACGTTTTAACAATAGCCTTAAAGCATTGCTTACCCAGCAACATAATTTATTTGAAGGCTTCAGCATCCGTTACTTCGGTCCGGTGGATGGGCATGATGTAAATTATCTGGTGAAGGTATTGAATGATATAAAAGATATGCAAGGCCCTAAGCTGTTGCATATCAAAACGAAAAAAGGAAAAGGCTTTAAACCTGCGGAAGAGTCCGCTACGGAATGGCATGCTCCCGGAAAGTTCAATAAGGAAACCGGCCAGCGTATTATCGTTCGTAAATTAGATGAGCCTCAATTATATCAAGACGTATTCGGTCATACATTGGTAGAGCTTGCGGAGAATGATGAACGTATTGTAGGCGTAACTCCGGCTATGCCTTCCGGTTGCTCGATGACTTATATGATGAAAGCCTTCCCGGATCGTGCGTTTGACGTGGGAATTGCGGAAGGACATTCCGTAACTTTCTCTGCTGGATTAGCTAAGGAGAGAATGATACCTTTCTGCAACGTGTATTCCTCGTTTATGCAGCGTGCGTATGATATGGTTATCCATGATGTAGCTTTGCAAAAACTACATATGGTGATCTGTCTGGATCGTGCGGGATTAGTGGGAGAGGATGGAGCTACACATCATGGCGTGTTTGATTTAGCATATCTTCGTCCGATACCGAATTTGGTAATCGCTTCCCCATTGAATGAGTTGGATTTACGGAATTTGATGTATACAGGCTATGCCGCTTTTGATGGCCCGTTCGTAATCCGTTACCCTAGAGGTAAGGGGGAGATGAAAGATTGGCGTAACGAGATGCAAGTATTGCCTATAGGAAAAGGGAAAAAGTTGCGTGACGGGGATGATATCGCCGTACTTTCTATCGGACCGATCGGAAACGAGGTGATCAAAGCCATCGAGATGGTGAAAGAAGAGAGGGTATCGATAGCCCATTACGATATGATCTACTTGAAACCGTTGGATGAGGAGCTGTTGCATGAGATCGGGCAGAAATATAACCGTATTATTACGGTAGAGAATGGAGTGATAAAAGGAGGTTTTGGTAGCGCTGTCCTTGAGTTTATGGCAGACAATGGCTATACGCCTCATGTAAAGCGTATCGGAGTGCCGGATGCGTTTATCGAGCATGGTTCTATACCGGAACTGTATCAATTATGTGGTATGGATGCCGAGAGTATCGCGAAACAGTTGAAAAAGGAGAATTGATTATTGTCAATTAATAAAATATGAAAATTGTCATAGCCGGTGCGGGAGAAGTAGGTACACATTTAGCGAAAATGTTATCTCAAGAGAATCAGGACATCATTTTGATGGATCCGAATGAGGAACGGCTGAATTTCTCAAAATCTAGCATGGAGATTCTCCCTATGGTCGGGAATCCGACCTCGCTTAGAGATTTGGAGGAGGCGGGGATCAAGAAAGCGGACTTGTTCGTAAGTGTTACTCCCGAGGAGACTACCAATGTAACGGCTTGTATGTTGGCTCATAATCTAGGAGCGCATCGTACGTTGGCCCGAATCAATAATTACGAATATTTATTGCCTAAAAATAAAGAGCTGTTCGAGAAACTGGGAATCAACTCGATGATTTACCCTGAGATGTTGGCGGCTAAGGAGATCGTGACAGCTGTACGCCGTCCGTGGACACGCCAATATTGGGAGCTGTTTGGTGGAGCTTTAATTCTGATAGGTGTTAAAGTTCGGGATAATTCCCGTTTGGTGAACCGGGTATTGGCCGAATTGCTAAATGAGCAGAAGCTATATCATATTGTCGCTATTAAGCGAAAGAACGAGACGATAATCCCCCGTGGTACGGACCGGATAGAGTCTGGTGACATCGTGTTCTTTACGACGACCCGATCTCATATAGAGGATGTACGCTTACTGGCCGGAAAGAAAGATCCGGAAGTAAAGAAGGTTATTATTATGGGAGGAAGCCGTATCGCTATCCGTGCTTGCCAATATTTACCTAATAACATCCGGGTAAAAGTAATTGAGGCTAATAAAGAGAAAAGTCATCGAATCGCTGAGGTAGTGCCTAGTAATGTCTTGATTATAAACGGAGACGGCCGTGATACTGATTTGTTGATGCAAGAAGGCATCAAGGATGCGCAGACTTTTATAGCTTTGACGGAAAATTCCAGCACGAATATATTGGCATGTCTGGCCGCTAAGCGTTTAGGTGTGTTTAAGACAATCGCTAAGATTGAGAATATTGATTATATCCAATTGGCGGAAAGTATGGACATCGGTTCGGTTATCAACAAAAAGCTGATAGCGGCCAGCCATATCTATCAATTTCTTCTGGATGCGGATGTCTCTAACGTGAAATGTTTGACCTTTGCGAATGCGGATGTAGCGGAGTTGGTGGCTCGACCGGATTCAAAGATTACCAAGAAACAAGTCAAGGATCTCCGTCTGCCGAAAGATATGACTCTCGGTGGGTTGATTCGTGACGGTGAACCTATGATGATCAAGGGTGATACTCAGATACAGGCATACGATCATGTTGTCGTATTCTGCTTGGATACGGCTATGCGTAAGCTGGAGGACTACTTTAACTAGTTGATAGTTATGTTGAACGTACGTTTTATAGTGAAGATGCTAGGGGTGATGTTCATCCTTGAGACTTTTTTTATGCTGGCTGCTACTGTCGTAGCCTTCCTTTATCGGGGGAGTGATGTATATCCGCTTCTTATTTCAAGCGGAATCTTATTCGGGACCGGTTTTTTGTTCTACTCTATGGGCTTTAAGGCGAATGAACACTCGGCCGGCCGGCGGGAAGGAATGTTGATCGTGACATTGACATGGATTTTATTCTCTTTATTTGGAATGTTACCATTCTATATAGGAGGATATATAGATAATGTGACCGATGCCTTTTTCGAGACCATGTCCGGATTTACGACTACAGGCTCTACTATTTTAACGAATATAGAAGCGTTGCCTAAAGGTATCTTATTCTGGCGGAGTCTTACACAGTGGCAGGGAGGTATCGGTATGGTCGTATTCACCGTGGCTTTGATGCCTATTTTCGGAGGTGGTGCCTCGCAGATGTTTGATGCCGAAACGCCCGGTATAACCCATGAACGTTTTCGTCCTCGTATTACGCAAGTCGCTAAACGCCTGTGGGGGGTGTATGTTTTTCTGACACTTTTTTTAGTCGGCCTTTTATGGGCTGGTCCGATGAATTTGTATGATGCGGTAAATCATGCGTTCACGGCTATATCTACTGGTGGATATTCAACCAAAAACGCAAGTATCGCTTATTGGAATTCCTCTTATATAGAGTATGTAATAACTATTTTCATGTTTATCGGAGCTACCAATATGACATTGGTTTATTTCTGTTTTAATGGAAATGTGAAGAAATTGATTAAAGATGAGGAGTTTCGCTGGTTTTTCTTTTTTGTTTTAGGCGCTATTATCGTTGTCATGGTGTGGATCTTGTACCTTGGATTCGCCTCGGATGTAGAGAATGCGTTCCGTAAGGCGGCTTTCCAAGTGGTGACCTTGGTTTCTACCTGTGGATTCGCTACGGATGACTATATTCCTTGGGGACCGTTTTTCTGGTTTATCGCATTGATCTTGATGTTTATTTGTGGATGCGCCGGATCTACTTGCGGTGGCTTGAAGATGGGACGCTTCGTTATTTTAACGAAGAATCTCTCCAATGAATTTAAGAAACAGACACATCCCCATGCGGTGATTCCAGTACGAATGAACGGGCATGTCGTATCTGGTGATATCGTACATCGTGTGTTAGCTTTTGTGTTCGCTTATATTACGTTAATCGTGGTGAGCTGTTTGGCTTTATCTTTGGATGGGATGGGATTTTCGGAGGCGATTGGTGCCGCTGTTTCTGCTATAAGTAACGTAGGGCCCGGCTTGGGAACGCTTGGTCCGGTAAGTAATTTTGCGGATGTTCCCACGGTGTCGAAATGGTTTCTGTCTTTTTTGATGTTAACAGGGCGTCTGGAGATATTTACGGTATTAACGATATTAGTCCCCGGTTTTTGGAAACAGTAAAATTATTGAAAATGAAAAGTATACAGGTCATTGCTAGTCTGCTGTGTGGTATTCTGTATTGTGGGATTTCTTTAAATGCCCAGAATGTATTGAAAGCAACAGGTTGGATGCCAGAGCACACATTTACTTCCGGAATAGAAGGTCCGGCTGTAGATAGCGAAGGAAATTTATATGCCGTAAATTATAAGAAAGAAGGGACGATCGGTATTGTACGCCCAGATGGTAGCCATGGCTGTTTTCTCGTTTTGCCGGAAGGATCTACCGGGAATAGTATCCGCTTCGGGAAAGACGGAAATATGTACGTGGCGGATTATACAGGGCATAATATCTTAAAAGTGGATATGAAATCTAAGAAGATCAGTGTATTCGCTCATGAGCCAAAGATGAATCAACCAAACGATATTGTATTTGCCTCCAATGGAAATATCTATGCGAGTGACCCGGATTGGCCGAATCAAAAAGGCCAACTTTGGTTGATTACCCCGGATGCGAAAGTCTCCTTATTGGAGACGAATATGGGAACGACTAATGGCATCGCTGTGAGTGAGGATGGTAAACGCTTGTACATTAATGAATCTGCTCAATTAAAAGTCTGGGTATATGATATATGCCCGGATGGTACTTTAAGGAATAAACGTCTATTTCATACTTTTGAGGGGTACGGTATGGATGGTATGAAGTGTGACGAGAAAGGAAATCTTTATATTTGCCGTTATGATAAGGGTACTATAGCTTTGTTAAATCCGCAAGGAGATTTAGTTGAAGAGATTCAATTGACAGGAAAGCAGCCGTCTAACTTAACATTTGGAGGACCTGATCATCGTCAATGTTATGTGACATTGCAGGATCGGGGTTGTTTTGAAACCTTTAAGGTTCCTTATCCGGGAAAAGAATGGTAACCCGATATACGTTTTTGATTAATTTTGCGTTATAATAGGTACGGAATATTAAAAAGATATATAGATGATAGAATATATAAAGGGTGAAATCGTGGAACTTACACCTACACGTATGATTTTGGAGTGTGGTGGTATAGGCTACGAGCTGAATATATCCTTGAATACATATAGTGCGTTTGGGAACAAGACTACCGGAAAAATATATATATATGAGGTAATCCGGGAAGATGCTCATTTACTATTTGGCTTTGCCGAGAAAATCGAAAGGGAGTTGTTCCTTTTGCTTACTTCCGTTTCTGGAGTGGGACCGAATACCGCACGCATGATCCTTTCTTCTCTACCGCCATCCGAATTGGTTCAAGTGATCGGTTCGAAGAATGAGGCCGCATTGACTGCCGTGAAAGGGATTGGTTTGAAGACGGCCCAGCGTATCTTGGTAGATTTGAAAAATAAGGTGAAACCTATGGAGAGTATGGCCGGAAACTTGCCGGAGGCATCAGTCTCTAATGGAGCGGTAACCGAGGAGGCCGTAGCCGCATTGGTTATGTTAGGTTTCCAGAAAGCGGCTTCGCAAAAAGCGGTATCCGCTATTTTGAAAGGCTCGCCCACTTTAGCTGTGGAACAAGTAATTAAAACTGCGCTTAGAATGCTTTGATAATTGACAATTGAGGATTAACGATTAACAATTGACAATTAAATGAGAAAATGAGAAAACGAATACTGAAATATTCCATATGGATCGTTGTATTATTGTTTGGTGTCGGCTTGTATTCGCTGAATGCTGATTACCTTGCGTATACATCATCTTTGCCGGAATTGGAGTTGCTGGAAGCTCCGGAGGATACGATTCCTCCCCGTTATCCGGTAGCTAAAACTACACCGGAGGAATATCAAGATATCGTGAAACAATCACCTGCCGATTTGCGTGATCCGGAGAATGTCAAGACTACGATTGAGTATGATTTAAAGACGAATACGTATATTGTCCGTACGAAATTAGGCGATATGGAGATTGGTACGCCGATGAGTTTAACCCCAGCGGAATACCAAGATTATTCTATGCAACAATCACTTCGTTCCTATTTCCGCCAAAAGAACGAGGAAGAATTCCAAAAAGCTACGAATAAACAGTTTAACTTAACCGATATGCAGTTTAATATCGGTGCGGCGGAACGTATTTTCGGCCCCGGTGGAGTACGTGTAAGAACACAAGGTTCGGCCGAGATCACGATGGGATTGAAGACGAATAAGAATAATGATCCTTCTCTTCCGGAGCGTTCCCGTAAACGTACTTTCTTCAATTTTGACGAGAGTGTGCAGTTGAATGTACAAGCCTCGGTGGGTAGCAAGGTGAATTTCGGAATGAATTACAATACCGAGACCTCTTTTGATTTCGATTCCAAAAAATTGAAGTTGGCGTATACAGGCGAGGAGGATGAGATTATCAAGTCGTTAGAAGCCGGTAACGTGAGCATGAATACCAGCAATTCCTTGATTAATGGAGGTGCGGCTTTATTTGGTATGAAAGCGGATTTACAATTTGGTAAGTTGCGAGTGAACGCCTTATTTGCCCAGCAGGAATCTGAATCCAAGACGGTTAGCTCAAAAGGGGGCGTGCAGACGAAGCCCTTCGAGATCAAGGTGGATGAATACGACGAGAACCGTCACTTCTTCTTGGGCCATTATTTCTATGATAACTACGATAAGTTTATGGAGTCTTTGCCTACCGTCACCTCCGGTATCGAGATCTCCAAGATAGAAGTGTGGGTAACCAATAAACGCGGTAATTATGACCAGTCCCGTAATATCGTAGCTTTCACCGATTTGGGAGAAAATGAATCTCGTAATATCGGTAATACTGCGTTGGTGATGCCTTCCGGAACGGACAGACGTCCGAATAATTCCGCAAACAATTTATATACGACTTTAACCACTCAATTTACGGATGCCCGAAAGATAAGTATGGTTAATGATGCGTTGAAAGGCTCCATGGAGGGAGGACGGGATTTTGAAAAAATCGAGAGTGCCCGTTTGCTAGAGTCATCTGAGTATACATTAAACAAGAAATTGGGTTATATTTCTTTGAGGACTCAGTTACAGGCTGATGAGGTATTGGGTGTCGCTTTTAGTTTTATCTATAATGGCAAGACCTATCAAGTCGGTGAGTTCTCTACGGATAATAAAGAGAATACGAGCGACTGTATTTATGTGAAGTTGCTAAAGGGTATCACGATGTCGCCGGATATGATGTTCTGGGACTTGATGATGAAGAACGTATACTCATTGGGTGCTTATTCGGTGCAGAAAGAGAAGTTTAAGTTGAACGTTACCTACCAGAGCGATTCTACCGGTACGTATGTAAACTATCTTCCGGAAGGTAATTGTGCGAATCAAATCTTGATTCGGGTATTAGGGCTGGATCGCTTGGATACCTATGACAATCCGAATCCGGATGGTTTCTTCGATTTTATTGACGGTTATACGATACAGGCGGAGACCGGTAAGATTATATTCCCTTGTGTACAACCTTTCGGCTCGAAATTACGGGAAAAGGTAGGTAATGCCTATGCCAGTAAATATGTATTCCAAGAGTTGTATGACTCGACATTAACCGTTGCCCGCCAGATCGCCGAGAAAAATAAATTTCTTTTAAGTGGTGAGTATAAAGCCTCGTCGGGTTCGGAGATCGACTTGGGAGCTACTAACGTGGCCCGTGGATCCGTACGTGTCACGGCAGGAGGAGCTACACTGACCGAGAATGTGGATTATACGGTAGATTACAGTTTAGGACGTGTGACGATCTTGAATGAGAGCATTATATCGAGTGGGACACCCGTTAGCGTATCTCTGGAGAACCAGTCTACTTTTAATATGCAGCGAAAGACGATGATCGGGTTAGACTTGAATTACCAGTTCAATAAGGACTTCATGGTCGGTGCCACGGTTATGCATATGTCGGAAATGCCTCTTACGGTAAAAACCACTTTGGGAGATGAGTCTATAAAGAATACTTTATGGGGCTTGAATACCTCTTATAAAGCCGAGAGCCAGTGGTTGACAAATGTATTTGATAAGTTACCCTTGTTGACATTGACCAAACCTAGCCAAATCTCATTCAATGCGGAATTCGCTCATTTAATAGCGGGACATTATGAGAATCAATATACGGGTGGTTACTCTTATTTGGATGACTTCGAGTCTACACAAAGTGGTATGGATCTTTTGAACCCGTATGCTTGGAACTTGGCGAGTACCCCCTATGAAGATTCGAATCCTAAATTTCCGGAAGCGGAGAAGGTGAACGATATCGCTTATGGTAAAAACAGAGCTTTGTTGGCTTGGTATACGGTAGACGGAATCTTCACTCGGAAGAGTTCCTCTTCCCGCCCTCGACATCTTACGAATGATGATTTATCGAATCATTACACCCGTGGAGTCAGTTATAAAGAGATCTTCCCGAATAAAGAGTTGGGAACCAATGATAATACGACTTTGCCTGTATTAAACCTCGCTTTTTACCCGAATGAGCGTGGTCCGTATAACCTAGATGCGGAAAATGTAAACTCGGACGGTACGTTGGGTAATCCGGAAAAACGTTGGGGCGGTGTAATGCGTAAGATCGAGCCTAGCGATTTGGAATCTGCCAATTATGAATATATCGAATTCTGGCTTTTAGACCCGTATCTTGAGGACGAGACAGCCGAAGGTGGTGACCTATACTTTAACTTGGGTGAGATTTCCGAGGATATTTTGAAAGATGAGCGGAAATTCTTTGAGAATGGCATGCCTGTGGACGGTGATATGTCGAAAGTTGATACGACTGTTTGGGGTAAGGTGCCTCGCACGCAAAGTACGGGATATGCGTTTGATGCCCAAAATCGTGAGCTGCAAGATGTCGGTTTGAACGGTCTTTCTACGGAGGAAGAGCAAATTTTCCCTACGTATGCGGATTATTTGAATAAATTGAGGGCGAAACTATCCGGTGAGACAATCTCTAAGATGATGGATGATCCGTTTTCTCCTTTTAACGATCCTGCCGGGGATAATTATCACTATTTCCGTGGGGATGATTACGATGCTAAGGAGTTGGATATCTTATCTCGCTATAAACGATATAACGGTACAGAGGGAAACTCACAAGAATCCGATCAAAGATATGCTACAGCCGGAAAGAGTACACCGGATGTGGAAGATATCAATGGCGATAATACGTTGAATGAGACAGAGAAATATTTTGAGTACAAGATCTCTCTCCGTCCAAAAGATTTGCAGGTCGGTGTAAACAACATCGTCGATGAGCGTACTCCGGAAGTAACCTTAATGAATGGTGATAAGGAGAAAGTAAAATGGTATCTATTTAAGATTCCTATTAAAGATTATGAGAAGAGGGTTGGAGCGATCCGGGATTTCAAGACAGTCCGTTTCATGCGTATGTATATGACAGGATTCCGTAAGTCTACGGTTCTGCGTTTCGGTACCTTGGAATTGGTTCGTGGTGATTGGCGTACTTATACGCAGGATTTGTCAAATCCTCTTATTCCGCCAAAGTCTGATGGACAGATCGTCGTATCTTCTGTAAATATAGAGGAGAACGGGCAGCGTCAGCCGGTCAACTATGTGTTGCCTCCGGGTATCAGCCGTATGTTCGATTCCAGCCAGCCTCAGTTGCTTCAACAGAACGAGCAGGCATTGTCTATGAAAATAACGGATTTATCTCCTGCGGATGCACGTGCGGTTTATAAATCTACCGCTTATGACCTTCGCCGGTATAAACGATTACAAATGTTCGCTCATGCGGAAGCGCCGATTGATGAGAGCAAGACTTTGTCGAATGGTGATTTCTCTGTATTTATTCGTTTAGGTTCTGACTATAAGAATAATTATTATGAGTATGAGGTACCTTTGGATCTGACTCCCCATAGTACTATTCTTTATAATACGAACAATAGCGCGGATCAAGAAAAAGTATGGCCTTTAAATAATACCTTGAATTTTAAATTGGAGACGCTGACCGACTTGAAGTTGGAGCGAAATAAATTGAAACGTCAAGGACAGGGAAATATAAGCTACCAAAAGGTTTATTCGAAAAATGATCCGGATAATACGCGTAATAAAATCAGTATCATCGGTAACCCTAGCTTAGCGGAGGTGAAAGTGATCATGATCGGCGTACGTAATAATACGGGTGATATCAAGAGCGGTGAGGTCTGGGTAAACGAACTTCGTATGACCGATTTCGATGAGAAAGGTGGTTGGGCCGCTAATGCGAATCTGAACGTCGCTTTATCCGATTTGGGTACGGTCAATGTAAGTGGACGAATGGAAACCGCCGGCTTTGGTGCGTTGGATCAGTCGCTGGCCGAACGTCGGATGGATGATTATTCGCAATATAGTGTGGCGACCTCGATTGAGTTGGGTAAGTTGTTCCCTGAGAAAGCAAAGGTTAGCATACCTTTTTACTATGCTTATTCGAAAGAGACTACAACTCCTGAGTATGATCCGTTGAATGAGGATATTAAGCTTTCGGACGCTTTGGATGCGGTAGAGACCCAAGCCGAGAAAGACTCTATCAAGAGTTATTCTTTGGACCAGACCACGATTAAGAGCGTCTCTTTCAATAACGTAAAGGTGGATATCCGTAGTAAGAATCCGATGCCGTATGATCCGGCTAACTTCTCGTTAGGTTACTCTTATAGCCAGAACAGTAAGAAGAATCCGGAGACCGAATATGAGACAACCAAGGATTACCGGGGTAATTTCGCTTATAATTATACGCCTTACGTGAAACCGTTCCGACCCTTCGAGAAGCTGAAGAAGAATAATGGATATACAAAATATATCAAGCAATTCGGACTGAATTACGTCCCGTCGAATATTAGTTTCCAGACGGCGATGATGCGGAATTACTATGAGATTAAGCTAAGGGATTTGACAAGTTCTACGGATGGAGGTAACCAGTTGCTCTCATTCAGTCACAATTTCTTGTGGGACCGTGCCTTCAGTTTGCGTTGGGACTTTACGAATAATCTGAGCATGACGTTTACTTCCGGTACGAATGCCCGCATCGAGGAACCGAATGTTCAAGTGAATAAGAAATTGAATCCGGATGATTATCAGGTATGGAAGGATTCCGTGAAGCAAAGTATCCGTGATTTGGGTACTCCTTTGAAATATGACCAAACGTTTAATGTCACTTGGAATATGCCATTGCAATTCATACCGGCATTAGACTGGGTAAATAGTTCATTGACTTATAATGCCACGTACAACTGGGATCGTGGAGCCAATGTCGCTAGTATTGAGTTGGAACAGGGTAATATAATAAAGAACCAACGTCAATTTGACTGGCAGGGTAGTTTCAATTTGCAGTCATTGTACAATAAGAATAAATATCTGAAGAAGATCAACCAGAAATTTATGGCCTCTTCCCGGGTAAGCGCTCGTCAACCGGAGAAAAAGAAGAAAGAGGTGAAACTAGAGAAAGAGATCCAATTGAGCCCGGATAGTGGAACGATCGTGCAGCATGGAATGTTTACGAAGAAGGTTCGTATCACGGCACGTGGAGCGGACGGGAAGGTCTATTCAATTAAATACAAGCCGATCAATTACGCCCAAGTCATGATCTTGAATAAGGATACGGCCCGTTTGAAGCTGACAATCGTGCCCGGTCCTCAGCCTTTGGAAGGAACCTTGACGAAAGTCGCTGAGTATAGTAGCCGTTTCTTGATGATGGTACGTCGGGTAAACATACAATATTCGTTGATAGACGGTATGATGTTGAGTGGTTACGCTCCGGAGGTTGGCGATATGTTCGGACAACGGCGTACAGGAACTTTGGCTCCGGGACTCGGTTTTGCTTTTGGAGCGGTAAGAAGGAGCTTTATCGACGAGGCGGACGAGCGGGGCTGGCTGGTAAAGAATGAGAATATGACGACTCCCGCCATGATCAATAGCGCGAAGAATCTTACGATTCGTGCGAATCTAGAACCTATAGCCGGCTTGAAGATTGATTTGAACGCAAACCGGGTAGATACCCGTAGTACCGATATCTATTATATGCAAGACGGTATGCCCGAGCAGATGGGAGGTAGCTTCACGATGACTACGATTGCCTTGGGGAGCGCTTTCGGCGGCAGCGGAAACGCTAATAACGGTTATTCCTCGAAAGCGTTCGATAAATTTATCGCTCATCGTAGCGTGATCGCCCAGCGTTTGATGGATACCTATTCCGGTACGGTTTATCCGAGCTCCGGTTTTATGGCGGGGCATGCTTTAGCGGGAAAACCTTATGATCCAGCCGTAGGGGGAGGCGTAAGCCTGAATTCCATGGAGGTATTGGTACCTGCTTTCTTGGCGGCTTATACGGGTAAGGACCCGAATAAGGTAGGCTTGTCAGCCTTCCCGTCTGTTAAGAGCCTGCTACCGAACTGGCGTGTTACGTATGATGGCTTGATCCGTATACCGGTTATCCGCAAATACTTTAAGAGTATGATGTTAAGTCATCAATATCGTTGTTCCTATAGCGTAGGTGCGTTTTCCTCCTTCTTGGATTGGGTAGATGCCGGGCAGGATGGTTTGGGATATATCCGCGATATCCAGACAGGTAATCCTACGCCGTCGTCTCCTTATGATATAGCGGCCGTGAGTATCACGGAAGGATTCAGCCCGTTGTTTGGTGTGGACGCTACTTTATTGAATAATATAACAGGTAAATTTGAGTTGCGCAAGACTCGTAACTTAAGCTTGAATATTTCCTCTTACCAATTGGTGGAAGCGCTTTCCAACGAATTCGTGATAGGAGTAGGATATAAGTTGACTGAGTTTAACAAGGTGTTGAAAATGAAAAAGACACGCGACTTCAGTAATGATCTTACGATCCGCTTAGATTTCTCTTACCGTAAAATGCAATCGTTGATCCGTAAGATTGAGGATCAGTTTACGCAGGCTACCAGCGGGAATATCGCCAAGACCATCCAGTTCTCCGCGGATTACGGGTTAAGTCGTGCCTTGACATTGAGAGCGTTCTATGATTTACAGATCAATGAGCCGATCGTGTCCACCTCATCTTACCCGACTTCGAACTCAAACTATGGTATTAGTTTACGGTTCTCCTTAGCGCAATAAAAAGAGTATAGTCTATTTACAGGACTTCTTGGTCTGTTTTTAAATACCTGTCTAGCGGTATGGAATAAACCTTTATATTTGTGCGAAATATAATTTGGATATGAAGAATACTTACAAATTGATATTATTTCTTCTCTTGATAACCCATGCCTCTTTCGGCCAAGACGTGAAAGGGTATATTAAGGATGCGGAGAGCAAGGAAGCTTTAGCCGGGGTAAACGTTTTTTATAAGGACAAAGGGGGTACGAGAGGAACTGTGTCTGATATAAACGGTTATTATGAGCTGAAAGTGACGGATGGCGACGCTGTATTGACTTTTAGCTATCTGGGATATGAAACGTTGAGCGTTCCCGTGAAAGTAGATCCGGGAGAGTTCTTGACGCATGACGTATCCTTGCGAACAAACTCAAACATGATGGACGAGGTCGTCGTGAGCGTCGGGCGTTATGAGCAAAAGCTAAGCGATATTACCGTCTCTATGGAATTACTGAAAGCGAAAGATATCACTCGTCAGTCTCCGAAAGATTTAACGGACGTATTGAAGAATATCTCTGGTGTGGACGTGACGGACCGGCAACCTTCCGTACGCGGTGGTACGGGATGGACCTATGGCGTGGGTAGCCGTTGCTTGATTCTGGTGGACGGAATGTCGGTGCTAACTCCGGGTTCCGGCGAGATAAACTGGAATATGATCCCGATGGAGAACGTCGATCAAGTAGAGGTACTGAAAGGGGCCTCTTCCGTATTATATGGCTCTTCTGCCTTGAATGGTTTGATTCACGTGAAAACGAAACGCCCCGGATTGGATCCGGTAACACAGGTGAACGTACAAGGAGGTCTGTATGGAAAGCCACGCCAAGACGGGACGCCTTTATATGGAGGCTTGGATCTCTCTCATTCCCGTAGGATCAAGAATTTTGATTTGACAGTGGGGGCTAATACATTCTTGGACGACGGGTATCGGCAGGATAATTACAACCGCCGTGTCCGGGTCGGTGGGAATCTTACGTATCACGATCCCCGGGTACAAGGGTTGAACTATGGCGTGAACGTGAATTATTTGTATAACGATTATACCGGTTTCTTTATCTGGCGTTCTCCGGAGGAGCCCTATATTCAATCTCCGCTGGCGAATATGGGACGCCGTGAGAATACATTTTATATAGATCCCTTCTTGAATTATACGAATTCGGAAAAAGGGACGACTCATCGTTTCAAGGGGCGTTTCTTCCATCGGGGAAGCCGTATCATCACGCATACTACGGATAAGTCTCTTTTTGACATAACGAATAATATGGGTTTTGATATCTCATCCGTCCCGGAGATTATCAATATAGCGCAAAACTGGCAAACCGAGTTGTTGCCGACCTTCTTACCGTATTTACCGGAGGTGATGAACGGGAAGGTGAGCGGATTGATGGCTGAATTGGGCAAGCTGGGAAATCATTTTTTCCCGACAGCTACCTCGGCGGATTATATGGACTTGATTTCTTGGGTGATGGGACGTACTCCGCTACCCGATAAGAATAACGTAGGGGCTTGGTTGGTAGATGCCATGAAACCGATGGAGAAAAAAGCGCCGGAGGCTACGGATCATACCTATTCCTATAATCTGGATTACCAATTCAGCAAGAAGTTCGAACATTCACAACTCACGGTTGGAGGTACTTATGAGCGTATTCATGCGGATTCGAAAGTGACCGGGCAGCATAGTAGCGATAATGTGGCTACCTTCCTGCAATATGATCATAAGTTTATCGATCGTTTGAACGTCTCGGTCGGTGTTCGTCTGGAGTATTACCGGGTCGATGATTTCTACCGGGAAGCGGAGACGAAGATTTTCGGGGCGAAGGTTCCGGTAAAACCTGTTTTCCGTGGAGGCTTGAATTATGAATTGGGTGAGTATAGTTTTATCCGGGCATCTTTCGGACAGGGATACCGTTATCCATCCGTTACGGAGAAGTTTATCCTGAAGGATATCGGAGGTGTGGGAGCTTTCCCGAACGCTGAATTGAAAGCGGAGCAAGGTTATAATGCCGAACTTGGTTTCAAGCAAGGCTATAAGTTCGGCAATTTGAAGGGCTTTATCGATGTGGCCGGCTTTTATACCCGTTACAAGGATATGATCGAGTTCCGTTTCGGCCTGTTTAATAATAAGACCTTCGATTATATCGATGGGCTTTCCAAGTTGTTCAATGCGTTCTCTAGCGGCGACGGCTTAGGAATCGGCGCTCAGTTCACGAACGTAGGCCGGGCGGAGATTTATGGGGTAGACTTGTCTACCTCGGGTGTGTATGAGTTTAACCGTGATACTCGTCTGGCATATACTTTGGGGTATGTTTATACGAATCCGATCGATATGGACGTGGATTCACGGAACGCGGAGGAGGAAGCGAATGATGACTTAATGGCGATGCGTTCGAAATCGAATGACAGCAAGTATTTAAAATATCGCCAGAAACATTCCGTAAAGGGGGTATTTGATCTGGAATGGAAACAGTTTAATATCGGAACGAATATGTCATGGAAAAGCAAGACATTGGCGGTCGATTATTTTATGGTCGATGAGCGTACGAAAGCGGAGCCTAACCTGATGGATTATATGCGCTCGATGCTATTCGGAAACTTACATGATTATTGGGCAGAGAACAATAAAGGATATTTCGTCATGGATATGCGTGTCGGGATGAAAGTGACGAAGAATATCCATGTACAAGGACTGGTGAACAACCTCTTAAACAAGCGCTATAGCGCCCGCCCGATGGATGTCGGCGCACCCCGGACTTTCATTCTGCAAGTAGGAGCCAATTTCTAACAAATTACCTAGTTGTAGAGACGGAGCGTGCTCTGTCTCTACAACATGTGATAGTTTTTCAATTCGCTTCGTAAACGAATCGCTTGATTGTCCGTCACCTTATCCATCAGTTTCCAGAATCTTTCGCTATGGTTCATCTCTATCGTATGGCAAAGCTCATGCAATAATACATAATCCACCAAATGCCAAGGAAGAAGCATTAATGATTGCGAGAGGTTAATGCTCTTCTTCATTGTACAACTTCCCCAATGCGTTTTGCTATTATTGATTTTCACCCCGGTCAACATAAATCCATGTTGTCTAGCCAATAGCGTGATACGTTCCGGCAACAACCGTTTCGCCTCGTGGCGGAGCGCCTTCTCCAGCATGGATTTCAATAAGGATTGCACCTCTTCCTCCTCGAAACGAGTCTCATTCGGACAAGCGATATGCAGTACTCCATCCTCCAATCTCATGTAGAAATTACTTCGCTCGGTGCGGAAGATATGCAAGCGGAATGTCGTAGCCTGTAACTCCGATCTTTCGTCGAGCAGGGGCCGGGCCGGATGCTTCTGGAGCGCTTTTACCAGCCGGGCCTTGTTCTCCATGATAAAAGCGATCATACGTTTCTCGTCTCCCCCGGGTGGCATCGTGGCGGTTATCTTTCCTTTTGATATCTTGAGCGTGTATCGAGTGGCCCGGGGAGTGGTACGGAGCGTTATGACTCCCAAATCCTTGTCTTGTATATTCTTTTCCATTCCTGCCACAAAAGTAATACATTGAGAAAAACAATAATACGATGGAATTGATTATCTTCGCGATCGTAAAGGTTAAAAACATAATCAATATAATAAATTAGCAATCATGAGCAAAAAAGCACTTTTAATTATCTGTGATGGTTGGGGAATTGGTGACAAAGGTAAAGACGACGTGATCTTTAACACGCCGACTCCATATTGGGACGAGTTATTGAAAACTTATCCAGCCTCACAGTTACAGGCTTCTGGCGAGAACGTTGGTTTGCCTGACGGACAAATGGGTAACTCTGAGGTGGGCCACTTGAACATCGGTGCTGGCCGTATCGTTTACCAAGATTTGGTGAAGATCAACATCGCTTGCCGCGAGAATACGATCATGGAGAACCCGGAGATCAAACGTGCTTATAGCTACGCGAAAGAGAATAATAAGCAGATCCACTTCATGGGCTTGGTTTCCGATGGTGGTGTACATAGCTCTTTGGAGCATCTTTTGAAGTTGACGGATATCGCCAAGGAATACGGAATCAGCAAGGCTTATGTACATTGCTTCATGGATGGCCGTGATACGGACCCGAAGAGTGGTAAAGGTTTTATCGAGACGTTGGAGAATCATCTGAAGACTACCGGCGGTAAGATCGCTTCTATCATCGGACGTTATTACGCTATGGACCGCGACAAACGTTGGGAACGCGTGAAAGAGGCTTACGACTTATTGGTTGAAGGTAAGGGTAAGCAAGCCGAGTGCATGGTAAAAGCGATGGAAGAGTCGTACGCTGAGGGTGTGACAGACGAGTTCATCAAGCCGATCGTTCACGTTGAGAACGGAAAGCCGGTTGCTGTTATCGAGGAAGGCGATGTCGTGATCTTCTTCAACTACCGTAACGACCGTGCGAAAGAGCTTACGGTTGTATTGACTCAGCAAGATATGCCGGAGGCCGGTATGCATACGATCCCGGGCTTGCAATATTTCTGTATGACTCCGTATGACGCTAGCTTCAAGGGTGTTCATATCTTGTTCGACAAAGAGAACGTAAATAATACGCTGGGTGAGTTCTTGGCAAACGTAGGTAAGACTCAGTTGCATATCGCCGAGACAGAGAAATACGCTCACGTGACTTTCTTCTTCAACGGTGGCCGCGAGACTCCGTTCGATAGCGAGGAGCGTATCTTGGTCCCTTCTCCTAAAGTGGCTACTTACGACTTAAAACCGGAAATGAGCGCTTTCGAGGTGAAAGATAAATTGGTGGATGCTATCAATACGAAGAAATTCGATTTCATCGTAGTGAACTACGCCAACGGTGATATGGTAGGCCATACGGGGATCTACAAAGCGATCGAGAAAGCGGTTGTAACGATCGACGCTTGCTTGCACGATACGGTTGAGGCCGCTAAAGCCAACGACTATGAGGTAATCATCATTGCTGACCATGGTAATGCGGATCACGCCTTGAACGAGGATGGCACTCCGAATACGGCTCATTCCTTGAACCCTGTTCCATTCGTTTATGTGACAGCCAACAAGGACGCTAAAGTAGAGGATGGTATCTTGGCCGATGTGGCTCCTTCAATCCTTCACATCTTGGGCTTGAAACAGCCGAAGGAGATGACTGGCAAGTCATTGATTAAATAAGAGCTAGGCGCATCTTATGATCCAGATAGATGACACTTTAGTAAGTCTTGACGTTATTGAGCGTTATTTTTTATGTGATCTTTCCAAATGTAAGGGGGAGTGCTGCGTGGAAGGAGATTCCGGCGCTCCATTAGAGGATTCGGAGTTGGCGAAGCTCCAGAAAGTATTGCCCATTATCTGGGATGATTTATCCCCGAAAGCTCAAGAGGTCATTAATAAGCAAGGCGTAGCTTATATCGATGAGGAAGGCGATACGGTTACCTCTATCGTGAACGGCAAAGATTGTGTCTTTACCTGTTACGACGCCGATGGTACTTGTAAATGCGCTATTGAGAAAGCATACCGGGAAGGTAAGACGGATTTCTATAAGCCTGTTTCTTGCCATCTTTACCCGATACGTGTCACTCAGTATCGGGATTTCAAGGCCGTGAACTATCATCGCTGGAGCGTTTGTAAGGCAGCGGAGATCTTAGGAAAGAAAGAGCAATTGCCGGTTTATAAGTTCCTCAAGGAGCCCTTGATCCGTAAGTTCGGCCAGGCTTGGTATAAGGCCTTGGAAGAGTGTGCGGAGGAATGGAAGAAGCAGCGTGAGGAGTAGCTTTTAGATCGTTTATAAATATAAAAAATCCCTTCAGTCTCTCCCTTTGATAACTATACGTTAAAAACGGATGGAGGCTGAAGGGATTTTGTTTTATAGTCGCTCTATTTCCTCAAGGGAAAGGCCGGTGCATTTTTGGATGATAAGAGGGGTTATTCCCTCGGCTTTCATATTACGTGCCGTAGATTCTTTCCCTTTTTGCAGTCCTTCTTGCAATCCTTCTTGTAATCCTTTTTGCAATCCTTTTTGCAATCCTTTTTCCATGCCTTCTTCCATCCCTTTTTTCATGCCTTTCTCAACGGCGAAGTCCAAGGTGTTATAATAATCATTATACATCTTCCACTCCGCCTCGTACTGCGCTCGTTGTTTGGGGGTGAGGTTCGCCATGGATCCGATGCGTTCCAACCGCTCGAATATGGCCTTGCGTGCCTTGAAAGGCATTCTGTCTAATGTATCCATATGCTTTAGTACATAAATCCAACGTTCAAAATCTGTCTCGCATTCTTCCTCCTCTTTGTTGAATCGAGGAAGCTCAATATAGATCTGGCGGAACTTGGGGTTGAATACCTGTCCGTTCTCCCGGTCCGCCAATATGATGTCCCTTCGGAATTTACCCTCCTTCCCGTTTTTGTCTGGCCCGTTCTCTTCGTCGAGCGTGAAGTTCAAGAAGAAGACGCCGTACACAGCCGCCAGCTCATAGTCCCATGTTCCCTTTATCCCCTGTTCCACCACCGAGTGCGAGAGGTAGTATAAGGCCCTGTCCTTGAAGTGGGGCTGTTCCCTGTTCTGCATCTCGATTATGATCCGTTCGCCCTTGTCGGTCTCGCAATGGATATCGAAGATGACCTTCCTTCCTTGCTCTGTCTCGGGCAATCGCTCATTGTTCATGATCCTCAGGTCCATGATAGTATACTCCCCTTCGAGGAGGTCATTCAGGAACTCGATTAAAATGTCCTTGTCCATTTCCCTGCCGAATATGTGCTTGAAGCCGAAATCGGTGAAGGGGTTGATAAATTTTCCCATAGTGTTTATAGGTTTTAGTGATTAATAGGATATAGATGGCTCTTTTCCATCTTTGGCGATAAAGATACGATTTTTATTATATGGGGCATTCATTTAGGCTTTAAAAAAACACGTACGTCTTTTTTTCGGAAATATCTTGTGTAGTTTGAGTGAAGACGAGATATAGTGAACGCATAAAGGATACAGCCTTAAAGCTAAAGGTGGGTTAATGAGGCTTTCCGCGTCAAATGTAAGCCATAGCTTATTTGAAAATACGGGAAACATGTGCCTGTACAGGCCCAGATAACCAAGAAACGGGCCCTCTCATTGGCTGTTGAAGTGAATAACTGACGGCTTGGGAAGTGAATAACTAATCACTTGGAAAGCCTTTTTATACCGGAACCAACAAGGTCTTCTCAGTGGCTTTGGGATGCGGTTCAGTTATCCTGCGGGGCTTTTCTATGTCGATTATTCTGTTATAGCCCTCGCGGATGGATGGTAAGCGAAGCGGCGATAATCATGACAGTTTGCGCGAAACAAGGCTGTTTGTTTGACATACCTCTTCTTTGGAGAAGTCTAACCAGAGAGAAGAAATAGGTGAAAAGGGCCTTTTTGTCTCTTATTTATAGGTAAAAGGTCGCTTTTCCGGTGAGAAAGGTGGTGTTTGCCCACGCGAATATATGCGTTAGCCGACGCAACCGTATGTTTTAGCCGACATAACCGTATGTATTAGGTGATACATACGGTAGTAATCCCTATCGCATACGATAGAAATAGCCTTCACATACGGATGAATTATAGGTTTTAGCCTTAAGAATATGAATTAGGATGAATAATTTTCGCCAGAATGAAAGGGCGTATTCCGTTATCTTATTATGGAATAACTACTTGCGAATATTTTTTCTCGTTTTACGGAACTATATGTATAATCTCCCGGAAAATTCGATTCTCAAGGGCTTTAATTTACAAAGTGTCATAATGACAATCCGTAAATTCCGGATGACTTGTTTAATATAATATTAATGTACGCCTGTACATTATTAATGCTATACTATAAAAGTTGATGAATAATAGATTGAAATGATATCTGGAGTATGGAAACGACTAGTTTAAACGAACGATTCTTTTAGTCATTTGCAAAGGTACGCGTTTCTTCGATACTTGCAACCCTTCCGGGCTATTTTTTTACTGCTTATTCTCTTTCTTATCAATAGGATAGGTTATCCTTTACGAAACAAGCGATTCCTTCAACAAACCTTTCTATTTACCCCTTATAAAACGCAAGATTAAAACCTTCGTTTAAACTAGTCGTTTTTGAATGACAAAGCAATCGATACGATAACGTAATGAGCTGATTATCTTAATAAACACTAGTATTAATATTAATTTTAGAATTATGAACAAAAAGATTTCTACTTTGTTCGCCGCTGCGATGTTAGCCTCTGCGTTTACTGTAAACGCTGGAGTATATGTTGGTGATGCGGTGAGTAAATTAGCAATTGGAAACAATGAGAAGTTGTATCAATTGCAATTGAACTCTGTTGGATCTACCACTGAAACAGCAGAGCGTGTGCTAGCTTTAGATGAGGATGGAAAGATTCTTATCGAGAATGCTCAAACAGTCACTTTAGGAACTTCTCTATGGTGCGTAAATGTACAGAAGCAAAACCAAGGTCAGAATCCTATCTTCGACTTTACAAACAAATCTTTCGGTTATGTACTGGATGTAACGGCTGACGGTTACAAGAATTGGAGTAAAGATGCTAATGGGCTTTATACAAGTACTACCGCTGAGGTAGGAGGTGAGGTTGCCGGATGGCAATTCGCTCCTGTGTTGGATCAGCTTACTCAAAAATGCTATTTGGCTTCTTACATTAACTCTAATGACGTAGCTGTTTTGGCTATCGAAAGTGGAAAGGTTGTTGTTAAGATTGTAGCTGCTGATAAGGTTAATGAGACAAATGTAGAAGGTTTGTTGAAGTTTACCTTGGTTGAGGCTGCTCATCGTGTGTTGAGTGCGAATGATTTTAACACGAAATTAGGCGTTCAAAATGATTCTAATAGCGACGCTACAGTGAAGTTATCCTTCCATAAAGATTACAATAATACGAAATTGGTGAATCCGTTCTCTTCAAACGAGTTGAGAGCTGAGGCGATAACAGGTACTGATGCAGAGTTCGTTTATCTATATAGGACAAACGAGGATGGTAAAAAACAGTATTTGCGTGTAGATACAGCTTATGCGAACTCTGTAGGTGAGAAATTCTTGAACTTTGCGTTTGGTAAGGAAGATGTTGCTCCGGCTGGTATGTTGCTTGATCAATATAAATTCCGTATGACTTACTGTTCTACTGAGGATAGCCTTTATATCCAAGTTAAGAACGCTTATATGAAACCGGATGATGTGGAGTATTGGAAAGATCTGACAGCGGTAACACATCAGACTGTTAATGATACTAAGAAGAATAACTGGGTTAAGTTGCAAGACTTAGTTGTAGCTGATGAGTCTAGAATCGTAACGATTGGTGAGCAACCTATCAATACGAAGATCTCTTTAGGTATCGGTGGTTGCACTGCGTATAAGTCTGTGAAGACTTCTGTCGCTGATGATGTTTATTTCATTAAGAACCGTAAGGGTGAGTACTTGGCTTCTCCGATTTATGAGAACGGCACGATCCGTTGGACAACTGTAAATGCTGATGAGCAGAATGTTGAGCACATGCCGGCTTATCAATGGGTTGTTTTGAAACACAACACAAGCTCTACTGTTGCTGAGACAAGTAAGGTTGAGATTACGAACCGTGAGTTCGAGGCTAAAACAGCTTCTAATATCCAGTTGAATAAAAAAGAGGGTGCTTCTTGGATGTATGTGGGAAGTACGATCGCTTTTGGTGGTACTAACCTTATTACAAGTGCGGATTCTTTGGAATTCATCCCGGTTTCTGCTGCGGCGAAGGCTGACTCTTTGCTTGGTTATAAAAAACTTGATAATGATTCTTTGCTGGTTAATAAGTATACATTTAACTATTGGCATCCGTATGCAGATAACAAGTTTATCTCTAAATCTTCTAAGGACTCTACATTGATCGTATTGGATGACAAGGATGGTTTCAAGGTTGATACGGTATCTTATAACTGGAATACAACAAACGCTTCTACTGTAAACATTCCTTATGGTTATGATAAGAAAGTAGGTTTTGACAGAATCAAGGGATTGAAACGTTTGCATAGAACAGCTTATGAGATCAGCTTGGATAAAGCGGCATGGATGATTAACAAAGAGGATAAGTTCAATGTAAGTGAATACTCTAACGGTATACAGAAAAGTAATTATGTTCCTGTATTCTTCAAGGAGAATAATCAATTTGGTGACAAGTGTTACCATGCGATCGTAATGGCTTCAAGAACCAATGCTGATGCGGATTTTGAAATTGTTGATGGAACGGTTAAGGCTGGTGTATCAGACTATGATGGTTCTGCTACATTGAAATCTCAAGTATTGGATGAATCTAGAACTTCTGCGTTCTATATCGCTCCGGACAACACTCCGCTTTACCGTCGTTTCAACTCTGCGGAATTAGAGGGTAACGTAGGTGACGCTGCAGACACATTGCGTTTCATTGAGAAATATCGTAAAGAGTACTTGCAGGTTGAGAACAACAAGAACTTCATGAAAGACGGTATCGAGTTCTTAGGTATCTATACTCCGGAGAAGACAGAGGATGGTTTGTCATTCATCGTTGATACGGCTTGGGTAAATCGTGGTGCCGGTAACATCAAACCTCAATATTTGATCTCTATCGAGCGTAACGATTTCGAAGGTGCGCCGGGTGTTCCTTGTAGCTATACTCATAATCACTTCGATAACGAGGGTAATCAAGTAGACGCAGAGCATTGTTCTCACGCAACTGCTGCTATCCCTGGTTTCGAGAGAGGTAAGTATTTGATCAACTTCCATGATCTTGCTAATAATTACGCTGTAGCTAATGCGGACGATTATAAGTGGAAAAAATATGACCGTGCAGGTTTCGTAGAGGCTATTCGTGTAGCAGATACATTGTACGTATTGAGAGATGAGTTCAAGAACTTGAAGAACGAGGAAATCGACTTTGCGGCCTTGAATAAGGCAGAGAAAACAGCTGAAGCTGCCGCTAAAAAAGCTGGTAAGACGTATTATTCTTATAAATATGATTTGTCAGGTGACAGCCACAAGTATGTGACTTGGTCAATGCGTTTCGTAGACAAGAATGTTGCCGCTAATGAGGTTGAGGCTGACAGAGCGTTCTTATTCGAGTCTATGGCTCAAAATAAGAAAGATGCGATTGCTCCTAAATATGCGGCTTGGTTGAAGATGCAGAATGGTTGCTTGGTATTATCGGATGCAACTAGCTCTAAGTTTGACGAAACTGCTACCGGTGGTGACGATGCTTTAATCTTTAACGTAGAGCAAGGTGATGATATCGCAACAGATAACGAAACAATCGAGGCTGTAGAAGGTGTATCTATTACAACAGACAACGGTACTGTAACTATCCAAGGCGCAGCAGGCAAGTCTGTAGTTATCACTAACATCTTAGGTAAGGTGGTTGCTGAGACAGTTCTTACTTCTGACAACGCTACAATCGCTGTACCGGCTGGTATCGTAGCCGTAGCTGTTGACGGTGAGGAAGCAGTTAAGGTAGTCGTAAAATAAGACTAACCGATGGACTAAACGAATAAAGGCGGGGAGACCCGCCTTTATGTAATATAATTAAATAACTATGCCGCAATAAAAAAGTATCCTGTGACGGGTGAACACGTGGCATATTAATACTAAAGTAATTAAAAGTTCTTCCGCAGGTATCCTCGTGAGAAGAGAAAGCGGATCAAAAAACAAGCCCCGTGGGATTATCCTATGGGGCTTTTTAATCGTGAGCTGCCTAAGTCAGAGAGACTCCATGAATAGGAAGTCTCGTAAATGAACGATATTAATTCCTTCCGGAGTGATTCCTGTCGTAAAATCGTCTAGCGTGATGATGTATTTGGGAAAATGATCGGAAACTCTTAATAAAGGTGCCATTTCTCGATCCCGAGTCCTCTCAGCTTCAATTCGGAAGCTCACTTGCAAGTAGATGCGCTCCTCTAGGCGATGGGCTATGAAATCAATCTCCAAAGTATCTATCTTGCCGACTAACACTTGATATCCAAGTCGGAGTAATTGCATGTAAACTAAGTTTTCCATCCACTTTTGAATATCGGATAAAGGATTGATCCCGCAGATAGCATTACGAATCCCTAAATCCTCAAAATAATATTTCTCTCCGATTTCGAAAATCTTCAATCCTTGTATATCGGCCCTAGACACTTTGTACAGGAAATAGGCCTGCGAGAGAGCGGTGGAGTAGTCTATTACCATTTGGGTAGGTAACTGTTGCCGTTGTGACTTTAGGTATTTGCTAATGTTACTGGCTGAAAAGAGACTGCCGATGTTGTCCGCTAAATAATTTACCAGACGCTCGAGGAAATCGACATTTCGTATCTGCTTTCTTGCTATTACATCCTTTAGGAGGATGGTGGAATATAGATTTTGTAGATAATCCATGGAAAGCCGCTCGTCTCCATTTAGGTGGATTAAATAAGGCATTCCGCCAATACGCATGTATTTTTGTAAGCTCTCGTTATTGTTTTCCAGTCTGTGGAAATCAAGAAACTCACGGAAGGACAGGCTGTGGATGGGGAACTCGATATATCGTCCTGCAAGGAGAGTCGCTAACTCACCAGATAACATATTAGCGTTGCTACCCGTACAATATAGGTCGCAGTTTCCTTCGGCTAATAGACTTCTCAAGGAATTCTGAAAGTTTGGAATCTCTTGTATCTCGTCAATAAACACATAATTAGCCTGCTCGCTTGAAAGTCTCTGGTGGATATATTGATATAGCTCATCATCCGTATGGATATTACTGAATTCCTTCAATTCTTTATTGATTGCGATAATATTTGCGTTAAGATCTTCATGCTTGATCTTTTCGATGAGTTGCAATAATATATAGCTTTTACCTATACGCCGTTGTCCGGTCAACACCTTGATAATGGGTTGCCCGATATATGGACGGAATTTATCCATATAATAAGGTCGTTCTATTATATTTCTCATTTTGTTAGATATAACTGATACTTTACGCAAATATAGTATTTTTATTAGATATAACTAATAAAACGGGTAAATAGGGGAGAGTTTGTGAGATATAACTGATAAAAGCGGACGCTTATCGTATCGCCACCTTGCGTACCGTATCGCCAATGCGGATGATATAATATCCCTTTGCGATATCTACGACATATTCGGCGGTGGACTGCTTGACTTCGATTTCTTTCACCTTGATGCCTACGACACTGTAGATTTCCAAGATACTCCCGACAGGAGCGTTCTCTACCTTGATGCGATTCTCGTAGGCCGTGATTTCGATAGGAGAGGGATCTTCTTGCCTAGAAGCAAATGTCTTGACTCCCGATTTATTAGCTTGCGCGTAAACCGGATAACTTGCGGAGAATGCAAGTGCCAAAGCGATGATATGTATAAGCTTCATTTACTTGTCCCTAAATTCGTACAAATGTAGAAAGTTTTCTGCATATTAGAAAGTAATTAGCTTTATTTCGTAAAACGGATGTATGATTATACGCTAAGCCTCATACCTTCCTCTCCTAAGATCGTGCCGGGAAATATCTTGTCTGCTTCTTTCTTTAACGGTGCCATATCCTCGTAACGAGCCGAGTAATGACCGATAACCAATCGCTTCACTTGGGCTTTATAAGCAATCTCGGCCGCTTGGCGGGCGGTAGAGTGGAAGGTCTCTTTCGCACGTGCGGCGTCACATTCAGCGAAAGTCGCCTCGTGGTATAATAAATCCACCCCTTCAATGATGGAGATTATAGATGGGTGAAAAGCTGTATCCGAGCAATAAGCATACCGTTTGGGAGCGACGGCAGGACGGGTTAAGCGGGCATTCGGGATTACCTCTCCTTCCGGGGTGACGAAATCAGCGCCCCTTTTGATCTCTTGCATCATACGGACAGGAACTTGATAGAAATCTGTCATCTCCCGGATGATATGCGCTTCTTTGGCTTTCTCGGCGAATAAATAGCCACAACAGGGTATACGGTGCTTTAACGGAATGGAATAAACGCTTAAGGAGCGATCTTCCATAACCAACGAATGAGTTGTCGGGTCGATTAAGTTAAAACGGATCTCATAAGGCAACTCTTTGCAAAAGATATCAAGTATCGGACGCATATAGCTCTCGATCTCTTTCGGCCCATGAATAACAAGTTCTCCATTACGTCCAAGCATACCTAATGTAGAGATCAATCCCGGTAGCCCGAAGCAATGATCTCCGTGTAGGTGGGAGATGAAGATATGATTTAAACGACTGAATTTTATACGCATACGACGCATTTGCACTTGCGTGCCTTCTCCGCAGTCGATCATGTATAGTTTATCTCGTAAATCTACTATTTGAGAGGTCGCCAGATGGCGTGTCGTGGGCAATGCGGAACCGCATCCCAATATGTTTATATCAAAATCAGCCATTTGTTGTCTATGGGAATAATTGAGTGCAAAGATAATACAAAAGCATTTCTGTTCTGTGAAAAATAACAAAAAAACAAAGTGTAATGTATGCAGGATGAGGTGGATTCCATATATTTGTTTGCTGTCCTTCGGGAAAGCGAATATACAGTCGGTAAATAGACTTAAGATATTTTTTTCTAAGCCTTAACTAACTTTTTCTTTTTGTTTAAAACGGTTAAATGTAGAAACGGCCAAGCGTGAGCTTCGCCGTTTCCTTTTTTTATTGTTATTTTGAAATCTAAATACCTATATCTAATAAATTATGTCATTTAACAATCTACGATTATGAACAAGAATTTTATCTCTGTTTTCTTCCTGATGCTCGCTATGGGCGTATCTGTTATGGCCCAGAGTTATGAGGAAGATTTGGCTTTTTTTAAGGAACGAGTAAAGACTTTAGGCTCGGATGAGTTCGGAGGGCGTAAGCCTTTGACCGAGTATGAGACGAAAACAATCCATTACATCGCTGATGAATTTAAGAAACTAGGTCTTCAACCTGCTAATGGCGATAGTTATTTCCAGCCGGTGAAGGAAATATCTACTTTTACCCGTCCGGTAAAGGATAAGATCACGGTGAAATGCGCGAAAGGCTCTATGGATTTGAAGTTCTCGGATGATATTGTCGTTTGGACGAACCGGGGAACTGAGCAGGTAGTTATCCCTACTACGGACTATGTGTTCTGTGGGTTTGGCATTAATGCGCCGGAATATGGATGGAACGATTATGCGAATGTAGACGTGAAGGGGAAAATCGTTATCGCTATGGTGAATGATCCCGGTTTTTATGATGCGTCTTTGTTCCGTGGAAAGAACATGACTTATTATGGCCGTTGGACTTATAAGTTCGAGGAGGCGCAACGCCAAGGTGCCGCAGGTTTATTGGTTCTTCATAACGAGGCGGCCGCTTCGTATGGTTGGAAGGTCTGTCAGGCTTCTCACGTGCAGACAAATATCGCTCTTTGCTCGGAGACAATGAATGCGGAAGCTTTGGGCATGAAGGGATGGCTCTCGGAGGAGGCTTGCAAGAAAATGTTCGCCCTTAGCGGATTGAATTTTGACGAGACGATTGCCGCTGCGAAGAAACCGGGTTTCAAGAGTTTTACGATGAAGGCGAAAAGTAAGGTTATATTAAATGTAAAGATGACTGTAGGCGAGTCTCATAACGTGGCGGCTGTTTTACCGGGCACGGACCTGAAAGACGAATACTTGGTTTTTACCGCTCACTGGGATCATTTTGGGATCGGCACGCCGATAGATGGGGACAGTATCTATAATGGCGCTAGCGATAATGCTTCGGGCGTGGCAACCTTAATGTTATTAGCTAAGAAATATCAATCATTGCCTGTTCATCCCCGTCGTTCCATCGTATTCGTGGCGGTGACTTCCGAGGAATGTGGCTTATTAGGTTCTCAGTACTATTGTGAGCATCCTTTGTTCCCTTTATCTAAAACGGCTATTAACTTGAACTTTGACGGCACGGCTCCGCATGAGCGTACCCATGATATTTCTCTCCGGGCTGCGGGTAAGACGGATACGGATGCCTTGGTGATCGCTATGGCCTCGGCACAAGGACGGACCGTGAAGGTTATTACCGAAGATCCTGCGGGTGGTTATTTCCGTTCCGATCATTTTAATTTCGTGAAAAAAGGCGTACCTACGATTTTAGTTGGTGGCGGTAAGGATTACGTGGATAAAGCACGCCATGAGGCTAAACCGAAAGTTTACCGGTATCACCAACCGAATGATGAGTATGATGAATCTTGGTGGGATTTTGATGGGGCTATGGAAGATATGAACTTAATGTTTAGTATCGGTTTAGTTATCGCCAACAATGATGAGATGCCTAAGTGGACAAAAGAGGCGGACTTCCAAAGGCAATAGATTAATGTGCCAATGTAGCAATATGCCAATATGCTAATGTGTCAATTAAGATACTATCACTTGTATTCTCACTTGACATTGACATATTGGCACATTGGCATATTATTTAATTTGCACATTATTTAATAGGTATGACCTCCTTCTTGCATTTCCTTACTATTGATCTTATGTAGATCAAGCGCTCTCCAAGCATAGAAAATGTAGGCTAATACGAATGGAACGAGAATAGATACATAGCTCATTACTTTCAACGTGAATGGGCTTGAGCAACTATTCTGGATCGTCAATGAACTTTGTAGATCCGCCAAAGATGGGTAGTAAGCCGTATTATTCCATCCTGCGCAAAGTAATAAAGCTAATACGGTCAAGACAGTCCCTGCTCCCGCAAACCAGATGCCTTTTCTCCAAGTCTTCGAGAATATCGTTTTCCCTATGCCGAATAGCACGCCAACCACGCCAATCAATAATACGGCTAACACGATTGGCATCTCGATCAGGTTCATAAAATACTTATACGGTTGCATAAATACTTCTCCGGTATCCGGATTTACGGCAAAACCGTCCACCAACAATAAACGGATCAAGAATGTCAAGAAAAAGACGAGGAACAAGATTGTCTCCGGTATCAATTGTTTCCGGCTTTTAGCGACAATCTCCGGATCATCGATATTGTTGATAAAATAGAGTAGGGCCAGAGCTCGTGCCAAGAAGAAAACTGCCAGTCCTAGGCACAAATTCCAAAATACCAAAGCCGCCTCTAATCCATGCCAAGGATTGGCCCACGTGGAAATGACGGGCATGGCTACATCAGTCAACTGTTCTTTGTTAACAATAAATTCAGCGCCGTTAAAGAAGGTCGCTACAGCGGTTCCGAGTAAGATCGGACCTGCTATACCATTGATCATAAGAAATACTTGATACGTCTTTTTCCCGAGTAGGTTGCCTTTTTTCGCTTGATACTCGTAAGATACAGCTTGTATCACGAAGCAAAGCAAGATCAGCATCCATACCCAATAGGCTCCGCCGAAGCTTGTGGAATAAAATAAAGGGAAAGAGGCGAAGAAAGCACCTCCGAAAGTGACCAACGTAGTGAAAGTAAACTCCCACTTACGCCCGGTCGAGTTCAATAACATTTTTTGCTGTATCTCCGTCTTGCCGATAGTGAAGAGTAGAGATTGGCCTCCTTGTACAAAAAGAAGGAATACTAATAGCGCTCCGAGTAGAGATACCAGAAACCACCAGTAATGTTGTAACAATATATATGTACTATCCATAGGACTTTCTATTTAAGAATTGATATTTGAAAATTGAAAATTAGTGGGCGGCAGCTTCCGGCCCTTTCTTGATGGCCTTAACCATGATTCCAATCTCTGCGATCAGCAGGATCGTAAATAAGATAAGGAACAGGTAGAAAGTGGTCTGTACCGAGGATGGGTTTAACTTGGATATCGAAGCGCTGGTCGGCAAGATATCCTGTATAGCCCAAGGTTGACGTCCTACCTCCGCTACGATCCAACCGGCTTGTCCCGCTATATATCCTAAAGGTATAGACCATAGGCCCACGTATTGCAACCAACGTGTATTAGCGATTTTCCCTTTTTTATCCCATATCAACGTAATAATGAATAGTAAGATGAAGAAACAACCAAGGATCACCATCACACGGAAAGAATAGAATGTCAATCCTACATGCGGGATTAACTCTGCCGGATCCTTAATATAACCATATCCGAAATAGGGGAAATTCTCTTCCAAGGTTACCCTGTATTGTGCGGCTGCTGCGGTATCTTTATCTTTAACCGCTTTGCGATAATCAGCTAACGCTTTGATGGCGGTTTTACCTTTCTCTATTTTTTCTTTGGCGGAGAGCGCTACCGTTCCTTTATTGGTCGTATAACCTCCCTCTATTAAGTTTACGATTCCCGGAACGTATGCGTTCATGTCACGTTCTGCTAAGAAGGAGAGGAGTTTGGGGAACTTAATGTCAAAAATAAATGCGTTCTGGTTATCCAGATAACTCGTCTTTGCCGGATTTAAGATGCCGATACCTACGAGTCCTACTCCGTTGCCACCCTCATAAAGACCTTCCATGGCGGCTAGTTTCATCGGCTGCTTTTGAGCGACTTGGTAAGCGGAGCCATCACCCGTCCAGATAATAAGGATGGAGGCTACCAACCCGAATATAGCGCTGACCTTGATACTTGACAAAGCGAATTCGGTATTCCGTTTCTTTAATAAATACCAGCAGCTGATTCCTAGTACGAACAAGGCGCCTACGATCCAACCGGACAATACCGTATGGAAAAACTTATTAATGGCGACAGGCGATAAGGCTACGGCCCAGAAATCGAACATCTCGTTACGGACCGTATCCGGATTGAAATGCATACCGACCGGATATTGCATCCATGCGTTAGCGATCAAGATCCAGAGAGCGGAAAGAGTAGCGCCGATAATCGTCAGCCAAGTGGAGGCGAGATGAAAGCGTTTGCTAACCTTGTCCCAACCAAAAAACATAACAGCGATAAAGGTAGCTTCCATAAAGAAGGCGAGAATTCCCTCGATAGCCAAAGGTGCCCCGAAGATATCCCCGACAAACCAACTATAGTTAGACCAGTTGGTTCCGAACTCGAACTCGAGGATCAATCCCGTAGCGACACCGATAGCGAAATTGATACCGAATAATTTCATCCAAAATTGGGCGGTCTTTTTCCATGCCTCATTACCTGTCCGATAATAAATCGTCTCCATAATAGCTTGGATAACGCCAAGTCCTAGTGTTAGTGGCACGAAGAGCCAATGATACATGGCAGTAAGGGCAAATTGAGCCCTCGACCAATCGATCAATGAAGTGTCAATGTTTTCAATCATATTTATTAATGTTTTAAGGATTTATTGCCCGTTGTATGAGTTCGTTCGATACGTGGTTCTCCTTCTCACTATCGCTATCGAATTGCCCGAGATAATTAGGAAAGAAGAATAATCTCAGGATAAAAAACATGATAAACAATTTGACTAGAATGATTAGCCAAAGAGTCTTGCCCAGCTTCATCTCCCGGAATCCTTCCAGATAAAAGCGATATATTCGTATGAATGCAGATTCTTTTTTCATATAGTTGTTCTCATTTAAGATAACAGTTGTTAATATGAATATGTTTTCATGTTTTTACAAATATATCCAAACTGCGTTAATAAAATACCCCCAATCCTATAGATAATATTTATGAAATTATAAATAAGATCTATCCTGTCTGTTAAAAAAAACTATTTTAAATAAGAAAGCGGTCTTTTGATCTTGTCAATAATACAGCATTGGCTATATTTGCGACAATTTGTTGCCTGTAAAGGTGTAAAGACACATGAAATATCATTGTTAAGTGCTAATCTATAAAAAATTATTACTATGTCTAACATTTCTAGAAGATCTTTTCTTCAAAAAGGTACGGCTGCCGCAGCAGCTTTGACTATTGTTCCGAGTGCGGTCCTAGGTAAAACCCATGGTCATATCGCTCCAACTGATAAATTGAATATTGCCGGTGTTGGTATCGGAGGTATGGGTAACGCTAACTTAAAGAACATGGAGACTACCGAGAATATCGTAGCTCTTTGTGACATCGACTGGAAGTACTCAAAACCTGTATTCGACCGTCATCCTCAAGCTAAAAAATACTGGGACTATCGTAAGATGTATGATGAGATGGGTAAATCTATTGACGCTGTGTTGGTAGCTACCGCTGACCATACTCATGCGATGATCACAGCTGACGCTATGACGCTTGGCAAACACGTATACACTCAGAAACCGTTGACTCACTCTGTTTATGAGTCCCGTTTGCTTACGAACTTGGCTAAGAAGTGTGACGTAGCTACTCAGATGGGTAACCAAGGTTCTTCATTGGCTGAAGGTGTAGATTTGATCTGTGAATGGATTTGGAATGGTGAGATCGGTGAGGTTACTAAAGTAGAATGCGCTACCAACCGTCCTATCTGGCCGCAAGGTTTGAACGCTCCTGAGAAAGTTGATAAGATTCCTTCTACATTGAATTGGGATTTGTTTACGGGTCCTGCTAAATTGAGACCGTTTAATAAGACATATCATCCTTGGAACTGGCGCGGATGGTGGGATTATGGTACAGGTGCGTTGGGTGATATGGCTTGCCACATCTTACATCCGGTATTCAAAGGCTTGAATTTAGGCTATCCGACAAGAGTTCAAGGTTCTTCTACATTGTTATTACAAGACTGTGCTCCTAACGCTCAGCATGTTAAGTTGGTATTCCCGGCTCGTGATAATATGCCAAAGGTAGCTATGCCGGAGGTTGAAGTTCACTGGTATGATGGTGGTATGATGCCGGATCGTCCAGAAGGATTCCCTCAAGGTAAGGAATTGATGGGTGAAGGTGGTGGATTGTGTATCTTCCATGGTACGAAAGATACATTGATCTGCGGTTGCTACGGTGTTAACCCATGGTTGTTATCTGGTCGTAAACCGAACGTTCCTCAAACATTGCGCCGCGTGAAAGACGCTATGAAGGGTGGTCACGAACAAGACTGGATTCGTGCTTGTAAGGAAAGCGCAGGCAGCCGTGTTCAGACGAAGTCTAACTTCTTGGAGGCTGGTCCGTTCAATGAAATGGTTGTAATGGGTGTATTGGCTGTTCGTTTGCAAAGATTGAATAAAGAATTGTTGTGGGATGGCCCTAACATGAGATTTACGAATATCGATCCGAATGAGACAATCAAGATCATCAAGAAAGATACATTCGAGGTTATCGATGGTGACCCGAAATTCAAGACAGAGTGGACGGATCCAATTAATGCTCAAGAATTTGCCGCAGGCTTGATCAAGCACAACTACCGTGAAGGCTGGAAGTTGGTAGATATGCCGAGATAATAGTTTTAACTCAATAAATAAAATGAAAAAGTCAGTATTATTAGCAAGTGCCGCTATCATGATGTGTTATTTCACTTCTTGTGGTGGTGGAAAGAAAACAGAAGAAGCTCCTGCAGCTGCTGAGACTACAACAGAAGCCGCAGCTCCTGAGTACAAGCTCATGACAGATCTTCCTACTGTAGATATCACGACTTTCCCGAAAGATAAAGAGGGTAGATATGTGATCTTCGATGGTAAGACATTCAATGGCTGGAGAGGTTATGACCGTGCTGACGTTCCGGGTGCTTGGACAATCGAGGACGGAGCGATCAAAATCAATGGCTCTGGTGCTGGTGAGGCTGGTGCTTCCAACGGTGGGGACTTGATCTTCGCTCATAAGTTGGGTAACTTCGAGCTTGAGTTCGAATGGAAAGTAGGTAAAGGCTCTAACTCTGGTGTATTCATCATGATTCAAGAGGTAGAGGGACAACCTTCTTACATCTCTGCTCCTGAGTACCAAGTATTGGATAACGAGAACCACCCCGACGCTAAGTTAGGTAAGGATGGCAACCGTAAATCTTCTTCTTTGTATGACATGATTCCTGCTAAACCGCAGAACGCAAAACCGTTCGGTGAGTGGAACAAGGGTAAGATCATGTGCTATAAGGGTACAGTTGTTCACTATTTGAATAGCGATGAACCTGTTGTTGAGTATCACTTGTGGACTCCGCAATGGAAAGAAATGTTGGATAATAGCAAATTTAGCAAAGACAAATGGCCGTTGGCTTATGAGTTGTTGTTGAATTGCGGTGGCGCTAACAAAGAAGGTTTCATCGGATTTCAAGACCACGGGGATGATGTTTGGTTCCGTAACATTACTGTTAAAGTTTTGGATTAATCGTATCAAGCACATTTTAGCATAAATAACGCCCGAGGCCTAAATCTATGATTTTAGCTTCGGGTGTTGTGTTTTTAATAATCGACTTTTTCTAAACCAATTTTTTAGGACCAAGAAATGAAAATAGAACAAGGTTACACGAAAGCGCAGATGACTTGGCTGATGATGCTGCGTCTTTTTATAGGTTGGCACTTTATGTATGAAGGCCTAGTAAAAATCATGAACCCAAAATGGACATCTCTACCCTATCTACTCGATTCAAAGGGTCCCGCTGCTTCATTTTTTATCAAATTGACTCAAGACGACAGTTTGATGACGACCATCAACTTCTTGAATGAGTGGGCTCTGTTATTGATCGGCCTAGGCTTGACTTTAGGCTGTTTGTATCGTTTATCTTCTGTTGGAGGTATGATTCTTCTCGCTATGTACACGTTATCCCACCCCTCTTTTGTGGGAGCGAGCTATATGATGCCGTTTGAAGGCTCTTATTTATGGATTGACAAGAACCTTGTGGAGTTCGCCGCCTTAGGTTTGATGTGCGTATTCCCTACATCACAAATCATAGGATTCGATCGTGTGTTAGGACGTGTGTGTCCGATATTGCATAAACTTAAATTTATTTGATACCCATGGCAACAGAAGATGCAAAGAATACTCCTTCTCAGGAGCAAATGCCCGATAAAGGACGTCGGGACACATTGAAGACATTGGCTACAGTGCCTATCTTAGGTGCTTTGGCATATGGCGTTTACCAAAAAAGGAAAGACGCTTTAAGAGGCCGTAACATATCAGATGTATTTCAGGTAAGTAACAGACAGGCCTCCTATTTGGAGCCGCAAGGCGATGGCAAGAAGATCCGTATCGGTTTGGTCGGCTTCGGTATTCGTGGAAAGCAATTGATGCGTGCCGCAGGTTTCGCTGAGCCTTCTTGGATCGATAAGATGAAAGAGGCTAATAAGCTGAATAAGAAGGATACGCGTTATCAGCAATATATGGAGCAAGATGATCTGAATATTGAGATAACCGCGGTTTGTGATATATTTGATGTATATGGTGAGGCCGCTGTATTGACCGGTTCCAATATCCATCGTGAGGGTAGCGGCGGTAAGTTCGGGCCTGCTCCGAAACGTTACCGGACTTATCAAGAGCTGGTAACGGCTCCGGATGTGGATGCCGTTATTATCGCTGGTCCGGACCACTGGCATAGCACGATCGCTATGGCTGCGGCACGTGCCGGAAAGCATGTATATTGCGAGAAACCGTTATCATGGACGGTTCCTGAGACGTATATGGTTCGCCAAGTGATCAAAGAGACCGGCGTTGTATTTCAGTTAGGTCACCAAGGACGTCAGACCGATTGCTATCAGAAGGCCGAGGAGATTATCGGTAACGGATTATTAGGCCCTGTTAACTTGATCGAGGTTTGTACGAACCGTAACTCTCCAAATGGTGCTTGGGTATATGATATTATCGAAGGCTCAAATCCTAATACGATTGATTGGAAGCAGTTCGAGGGTGATCCTGAGCGTATTAAGGAATATATGGATTATATGACATCCAACAAGCTTGAAAGATATATCGGTCCGGACGAGCGTAGCAAGTTCAGTCTGGAACGTTTCTTCCGCTGGCGTTGCTGGTGGGATTATAGTACAGGTCTTTCCGGTGACTTGTTGACACATGAGTATGACGCTGTCAACCAGATCATGCATGTGGGTATACCTCATTCCGCTACTTCATCCGGCGGTGTTTATTTCTTCAAGGACGGACGTACGGTACCTGATGTATTGCAGACTACTTTCGAGTGGCCGGATCGTGACTTGACGATGTTGTATAGCGCTACATTGGCAAGTAGCCGTAACCGTGGCAAGGTGTTCATGGGGCATGATGCTTCTATGGAGGTTTCCAATATCTTGGCTATTACGGTTGACCAAGATTCCACTCGTTATGCGGATAAGATCAAGGAAGGTATTATTCCTACAGATACTCCGTTCTATACCTATGTACCGGGACAAAATAGCTCGGATTCCGTTACATCTCCTACGGAGTTGTATTTCGCTAAACGTGGTTTGCTGTATACGTATGTAAATGGTAAACGTTATGATACGACTCACTTGCATATCCGTGAGTGGCTAGAATGTATCCGTCAAGGCAAGACTCCTAGCTGTAATATCGACGCTGCTTTCCAAGAAGCTATGACTGCCCACATGGGTACGCGTGCTTATCTGGAAGGACGTACGATGTACTGGGATAAGGACAAAGAAGAGATCGTAAGAGGTGAACTTGCGTAAGTATCTAAAAAGACGATAAATAACTTTCCCAAGAAGCGAACTTCATAAATGGATGGAGTTCGCTTCTTTTATTTGTGCATGTATAAAATTTCTTCTCTTTTTTGTAACCGATTTGTGATTACTCATGTCTTATTGATAAAAGCGAATAATTTATTAAACCTTTAAAGAATAAAAGATATGAACGAGTTGTGGATTCCTATTTTAGGTGTTATTTGTGCGGTAGGTATGCCGGTATTGTTAGGTATTATCGCTAGTTACATGACCATTAAAAGTAAGCATGAGGAAAAGATGGCGATGATCGAGAAAGGAATTGTGCTGGAAGAGGCTATGCGCCCCGAGAGAAGGCCTAATCGTTATAATACCCTGCGTAACGGTATTTTTATGATCGGTTTGTCATTGGGTGTGATTGTCGGTATGATGCTCGACTCTGCTTTCACTTACGATAGCGATTGGTTCTTTTTGTTAGTTCCGGCTATTACGATTATGTTCGGTGGAGTAGCTTTTATAATTTATTTCTTTCTTTCCCGTTCTTTAATGGAGAAGGAGAGATTGGAGGACGAGAAGAAAATGCGTCTGGAAGAATAAACGATACCGAATGGATGAGCGAAAGTGGATAGAACGTATTTTGGCAGGGGACACGCAAAGTTTCTCCTGCCTTGTCGCGAAGTATGAGAAGATGGCTTATACCATCGCTCTTCGTATCTTGGAAAATCGCGAGGAGGCAGAAGAGGCCGTACAGGATGCGTTCGTGAAGATGTATCGTGCTCTTTCCGATTTTCATTTCGATAGTAAGTTCTCAACATGGTTTTATAGGATCGTGTATCGTACGGCGTTGACGGCCTTGAGACAACAGCGTATGTTCGTGAGTTATGAGGAGGCGGGCCCTGTAGACCTTTCGAATGACGAGGTTGAATCGGCTACGGCTTTATTAGAGCGTGAGGACCGGAAAGAGATGATCGCACGTACGCTGAAAAAGCTTCCGGCTGATGAGGCCTTGTTGCTTACTCTTTATTATTTGGAGGAATGCTCGGTGGAAGAGATCTGTCAGATCACTGAATTGAGCGCTTCTAATGTGAAAGTAAAACTATTCCGTGGGCGGAAACGGTTTTATGAAGTGTTGCAAGATAAAATGAAATTAGAGACAGCTGATTTGTTATGAATATGAATGAGAAAGATATTGATCATTTGACACGTAAGTTGATGCGAGGGACGGCGGAACAACCTTCGGCCTCATTAAACTCCCGTATTATGGCATTGATTATACAAGAGAAGAAGCGGGTATATAAGTACTATATCAAGAAACGATTTACACCTGTAGGCATTTTTAGCATATTTGTCGCTTATATGCTTGTGTTAGTAGGCATCTTGTATTTGGTTAAGCTTTCTCCGGGCGGGACGGAAACGGTTTTAGGTTCTTTGCGAGCCTATTTCCCGATTGTTTTAACGATTGCTTCCGGGATCTCTTGTTTCTTCCTGTTTACACAACTCGATAACTGGTTGAAGAGAGAAGAGATACGCCGCCAAAACACCTCAAAATAAAAATATCCGGTGTAGAGACGGGGCACGCCCCGTCTCTACAACCGATTAATTGGCCTTGACTTTTAGATTTCCGTAACGATTTCCTTCGAAGTGAATCGTCGGTTGCTTTCCACCATTAATCTCATAAGTGTAATTCTTGTCACGATCCTCATCGTCAAAATGCTTGCGGGTGATATTGAAACCGTTCACGTCGCAGCTTGAATACTTCATGTTCTCCGCTACTATCCGGAAAGAAGTTTTTGCGGGAAGCGCTACCTCTAAATTCCCATAATGAGATTCTACGTTCACCTTCGAGAAAGAGTGAGACAAGTTTCGTATCTTTAAGTTACTATAGCTAAGGCTACTTACATTCAAGGCATCTTTAAGGGTCCCGATTTTAGCGTCGCTGTACTTAATCTCCATGTCTAGTCTGCTTACGCTTTCAATGGTGAGATTACCATATTTAATCTCCATGCGTAAAGATTGTATATCCTGTATATCCAGATTGGAATATTTACTGTCTATCGTTAAATCTTTAGCGTTGCGAATCTTGGCGGTTCCTACGTAGCCCAGATCCAGTTGGGCGTCCTGCAGATTTCCTACCTCGATGTTACCATATTTGGCCTCTATCATTGCGTTGGCTGTGAAATTACCCGCATTCAGGTTGCCGTATTTTACATGGATATCCATGTTGCCGTTATTATCGCTTGGCAAGTTGATATTTCCATATTTCTGGTTCAAGTCTGCGGCGAGCTTAGGAGGCATCTGGATATAATAATTGATCGTCATGGACTCATTATTTGAATTGCTATTCATCTCCTTCTTTATCGTAGTGACCGCTGAGACAATACCACCTATCTTCTTGGTCTCGATTTGGATACGGTCCAAGTTCTCTTGAGCACGTTCCTCGCTGCGAGCCTTACATTCTACCTCAACCCGTATAGCTACCGTATTCTGATTCCAGTGGGTAACGGTGATGTTTCCATAACGGTTTTCTACTTGGAGACGATCACCGGCGCTTACGCTGTAGGATTGGGATATCTCTTTTTTCTTGATCTTCTCTTGTGGCCTAGCTATTGCCGATAGATTGCATAGCAGCAATACGAAAGCCAGCAATACGGTGGGACTCAATTTTACGTGTGTCGTGTTCATGATTGATATGTATTAATTGTTATTACTATTTCTGGTTATCCGTGACTTGTTCCATTTGCTTAAGCATCAGCGTGAGGCCCTCCAAGCTATTGCTGTAATGCTGGGTCATGGCGAAGAGACCGTCGTTGGAACAAGGCAAGGTAGGGAGTATCGTTTCCTCGAACATATAATTATCCGTGAGGATCCGTTTGCTCTCTTGCAATAACTCTTCCGCTCCCGGTGTCCGGTCCTGTTTATACAACTTCTTCATCTGCGTCAATACGTCGTTCATTTGCATATTGTAATATAGACGTAGTTCCTCGATCTCTTCTTGGGCCTCGCAGGTCTGGGCCGTGGTCTTTTGCGCGGGTTCCGGCAGACCGGTCCCTCCCGGCAAGCGGAATAAGAGCAACAAAGCGATAGAGGCAGCTATGACAAAGGCCGATAGGCTGTATAGGGCCGCACGGTTTTTCCGTGGCTTCGGCAGTTTTTGCTCGAAACGTTCGAAGTGACCTTCGGGAAGCATCTCATCTTCCTCGAATGCGTCACGGTTTGCGTCTATGAAATTCTTTAGTTTATCCATGTTTAATTGGCTGCTATAATGTCTAACAATTTCCGCTTGGCACGTAGGTACTGGCTACGGACGCTTGGCGGTTGGATTTTCAGGATAGAGGCGATCTCTTCCATGTCATATCCCTCAAAGAGGTAAAGCGAGAGGATTATGCGGTAGCCTGCCGGCAACTTCTTGGTAGCTTCCTTTATCTGTGCCACGGAGTATTGGATATCTTCCTCGTCCGGCCCTTCCTCGTCCGGTTCGGCCAGATTGTCGGAAAGCTCCTCTTGGTCCGGTGCTTGGCGACGTACATAATCGATGGCCGTATGGATGGCGATACGATGCATCCATGCCTCAAAGCATTGCCCGTCATGATATTGGTCCAAGCGTGTGAAGATCTTGAGGAACGAGTCCTGCATGGCTTCTTCCGCCTCGGATGAGTTGCCTACGATACGCAAGCAGGCTATATACAATCGCTGTGCGTATTGTTTGTACAACTTCAGTTGCGAGCTCCGGTCTCCCCGGCGGCAACCCTCGATCAGATGTTCGGTTACTTTGTCCATTTGTTTATATAAACGAGAGTGATGCCTTGACCGTTGCATCTTGTAGCGTAAAAATACAAAAAAAAGAAAGGCATCATCTCGACGCCTCTCCTCCTGAACTAAATGATAAAAATAAAAGTTATGTGGGAAGGTTTATTTCATGTCTGTTATATTGGAGATACTATCGTTCGTATAGCCTTGCGAAGTACCTTCCATTTTTGTCTTATCCGAATTATATTTCAATTTATAAGCCTGTTTCCCGTCGGAAGTCCAATAGTTTACGACAAGATCGACCGTCTCTCCTTTGGTATCCGGCAAGGAAGACAAGTTGAACGCCACACGTCCGGCCCCGATCGTATATTGGGGATCATCGTAAGCGTTATGCCTAAACTCCAGCGTATAAGGATCATTCTCGGCATCCGGTTGGATCAGGTTGATAAAGTGGGCGGTCTTGCCTCCCCAGAGTGTCTCGAAATAGATATTCAAATATCCGTCTCCGATCCACATATTATTGTTATAAATACTTACCGGGTCCGTACCATAGATAGAATCATTAGCCGCTCCCTCGTTCTTAGCGATGGATTTCGTAAGGATGTTATGGATCGCGTTCACCTTGATATAGTGGGAGAAACCTCCTAGGTTACTTTGGGTGGAATCCGCCAATATCGTGAAGTTAACCAAGGCACGTTGGTTAGGCTTCGGCTGATAGTTCGGATAGTTCGTGGCGGCGGGCCATAGCTTATCCCCGTCATCCAGCCGTAAGTAATATACGTTATTGCCTTCCGGTACTACGGTAGCGACCGCTATCCAGATATCACCTAAAGAATACGAGTTATCGTCATCTAAGCAAGAGGGTAGGGTGAGGGATACTAAAGCGATCCCGATAACCAATAAAAAAGCTCTCAACGTCTTCATTCCTTTTGTTTCTTAAAAAGTTCACATTTCATCGTTCTATGAAGAAAGATGTAAGTTCGGGGTGAAATGCTGCAAAAGACGTTAATAAAAGATGTTAAGAACCAAGGGATTCAACGATTAGCCGTGCCGTACGCTTTGAAGCCCCGGGCATTCCTAGCGTATGGATAATCTTGTCGTATCCGTCTAGCATTCGTTTTCGATAGGCTGGATCTTGTAGGATGCGTCCTAGCTCGTCTTGTATTTGCGATTCGGAGAAGCGGGCTCCGAATAGTTCTTGTACGATCTCCCGTCCCCCGATCAGGTTCACGAGGGATATGTATTTCGTATGGAAGAAATGCTTGAAAATAAAGCTGGCCAACTGTCCGGCTACGACGTAGTAGCAAACGACTTGCGGAACCCGGAACAGGGCGGTTTCCAAGGTTGCCGTGCCGGAGGTTACCAAGGCGGCGGCACTATGTTGTAGCAAGGGATAGGTTTTACCGAACACGATCTTGGCAGGATAAGAGCCTATGTATTCTTGATAGTAGGCAGGATCGATGCCTGGTGCTCCGGCTATTACCGGCTGGTAGTCGGGATATGCGGAGGCTACTTTCAGCATGGTCGGTAAATTATCCTTGATCTCTTGTTTGCGGCTACCGGATAGCAAGGCGAGGATAGGCTTGTTGGCCAATCCTTCCTCTTTGATAAATGTATCTTTGGGGATCGCTTGATGCTCCTTGTAATAGGCTACGGAGTCTACAGAAGGATTTCCTACGTAATCTACCGAATAATTAAGCTTCCGGAAAAACTCGGTCTCGAACGGCAGGATGCAGAACATACGATCTACATAACGCCGGAAGTCCCTGATGCGGTATTGTTTCCAGGCCCATATCTTGGGGGATATATAGTAATATACCGGGAGACCCAATTGGGTTTTCACATATTTGGCGATCTTCAGGTTGAATCCCGGGTAGTCAATTAAGATGACGACATCTGGTTGATAGCGGCGGATATCCTCTTGGCACGTCTTCATGTTATTTAAGATGGTGCGCAAGTTCAGCAATACCGGGATAAAGCCCATGAACGCCATTTCCCGGTAATGTTTGACAAGGGTTCCTCCGACGGCTCTCATCAGATCGCCGCCCAGAAAGCGGAACTCGGCCTTCGGGTCATTCTCTTTCAAGGCTGCCATCAAATTCGAGGCGTGCAGGTCTCCGGAGGCTTCTCCGGCTATCAGGTAATACTTCATGAATTGAGAATTGAAAATTAAAGGATCCAGTTGTTTAGGGTGGCCATGAAGTTGTAGTCCGTAACGTCGATCTTGCAGGGGACTAGGGAGGCGTATCCGCTGTCCAGCGCAAGCATATCATTGTCCGGGTGGATGGGTTTGGCGCTTTCGAAAGCTCCTGTCAACCAGAATACGGGCTCTCCGCTGGCGTTCTCGGAACGCTTGAATTCACGTACCCAACGACCATCCGCTTGGCGACAAACTTTCAACCCTTTCACTTGCGGTAGCTTCGGCACGTTGAGGTTTAAGTAGGTTCCGTGCGGTAAGCCTTCTTTTAATACCCGGCGTGCCAGCATACGTCCAAGACGGCAGCATTCGGAGAAGTCGGCATCGGCCGCATGGTCCAGTAAGGATACACCCATGGAAGGGACGTTGAAAATACAGCCCTCGGCGGTGGCACCCATCGTTCCGGAATAATTTACGCAGATAGCCATATTCCCCCCGTGGTTGATACCGGAGACTAACAGATCGGGCTTGCGCTCCATAACCTCATTAATCGCTAATTTAACGCAATCAACCGGTGTCCCGGTGCAACTATAGATGGTAAGTCCTTCCTCCTTTTTCAACAAGGTATACTTGATAGGAACTAAAGATGTAATGGCACTACCCATCCCGGAACGAGGTCCATCGGGAGCGAATACCACCAAATCGCCTAGATCTTTCAGGCACTCAATCAATTCGTTAATACCTTTGGCCCATACGCCATCATCATTCGTGATCAGAATCAACGGTCTCTCGTTTGTCATATCGTTTTATCCTTATAGTTGTCGTACAAAGGTAACAATAATTTGCGAACAATGGTTGGGGTGTGAGGGATGGGAGTTGTCCTTTCGCCTAATCAGTTGTTGATCAGGCGAAAGGTCTCAGATTATTATAGTTTCTCTATTTCTTCTATGGAGAGGCCGGTGGCAAAGGCGATTTGCTCTATACTAACTCCTAATTTCTTAAGATTAAGTGCTATGGAGTGTTTCTCTTCCTGTCGTCCTTCAGCTTTTCCTTCGGCTTTTCCTTTTTGCAATCCTTTTTCCATGCCTTCTTCCATCCCTTTTTTCATGCCTTTCTCGACGGCGAAGTCCAAGGTGTTATAATAATCATTATACATCTTCCACTCCGCCTCGTACTGCGCCCGTTGTTTGGGGGTGAGGTTCGCCATGGATCCGATGCGTTCCAACCGCTCGAATATGGCCTTGCGTGCCTTGAATGGCATTCTGTCTAATGTGTCCATATGCTTTAGTACATAAATCCAACGTTCAAAATCGGTCTCGCATTCTTCCTCCTCTTTGTTGAATCGGGGAAGCTCAATATAGATCTGGCGGAACTTGGGGTTGAATACCTGTCCGTTCTCCCGGTCCGCCAATATGATGTCCCTTCGGAATTTACCCTCCTTCCCGTTTTTGTCTGGCCTGTTCTCCTCGTCTAGCGTGAAGTTCAAGAAAAAAACACCGTACACGGCCGCCAGCTCATAGTCCCATGTTCCCTTTATCCCCTGTTCCACCACCGAGTGCGAGAGGTAATACAAGGCCCTGTCCTTGAAGTGGGGCTGTTCCCTGTTCTGCATCTCGATTATGATTCGTTCGCCCTTGTCGGTCTCGCAATGAATGTCAAAGATGACTTTCCTTCCTTGCTCTGTCTCGGGCAATCGCTCATTGTTCATGATCCTCAGGTCCATGATAGTATGCTCCCCTTCGAGGAGGTCGTTCAGGAACTCGATTAGTATGTCCTTGTCCATTTCCCTACCGAATATGTGCTTGAAGCCGAAATCGGTGAAGGGATTGATAAATTTTCCCATAGTGTTTATAGGTTTTAGTGATTAATAATGAATAATAGTATAATGAGACAGGGCATCCTGTCTTCCGGTTGTAAAGATACTACTTTTTTAATAGGATAGGCATCGTTTTAGCTTTTAAGAAAACACGTACGAGTTTTTTCGGAAACACGTACATGTTTTTCGAAAAACTCGTACGTGTTTTTTGAGAGGCATAATGTAACTACTTCAAATACCGGATCAGCCGATAAATCGTGGGGATAATTTTCCTGAATGTATATTCCACCAAGGGATAGTATGGCCAGGCACTACATGATCTGATCATTTCACATTCGTGAAGAGATCTTTTCACCTACGTGATACAATCGTTTCGCATAGGTGAAAAGATTGTATCACAACCGTGAAACGATTTCATGGGCAGATAGAGCAAGCTACTGCCGATAATGTTTGTATTAAATAGAAAGGCTCAACGGTAACAACTCTTCGTAGGCATCTCTGCGCTCCCTTTCACATCCTTCACAACATATCACTGACATAAAGCAAGTTGGCCGACGTGAAACGTGTGATAAACAAATTAAAGTGTAGATAAAAGTACATTGCGAGATTATCCCCACTATTTATCGAGTGAGCTTGAAAAAGTCGATTCTCCGGGAGTTAAGAATACAAAATGTCAAAGTGCTATATTTTGATATAGATATAAAATGTACGTGCGTACATTAGTATAGAAGAGTAAAGTTTATATGATTAGTAAATATTTTTCTAGTATAGAAACGACTAGTTTAAACGATCGATTCTTTTAGTCATTTGCAAAGGTACGCGTTTCTTCGATACTTGCAACCCTTCCAGACGATTTTTTTATCGCTTATTCTCTTTCTTATCAATAGGATAGGTTATCCTTCACGAAACAAGCGATTCCTTCAACGAACCTCCCGTTTCGACGCTCAAAAAACGCAAGATTTAGACGATCGTTTAGACTAGTCGTTTTTAATGGCAAACGACGATTTTCAATTAGTCTAACAGATTGATTATCTTAATAAACACTAGTATTAATATTAATTTATTTATTATGAGCAAAAAGTTTTCTACTCTTTTGGCAGGTGCTGCGCTTGTTGCTGCGGTATCTGCTAATGCGCAGAATCTTGCTGATGTTAAGGACGGAGTGGCTCTTGACATTAACAAAAGTGCACAAGCTTTGCCTACGTATGACAAAGATACCAAGGGCGGCCTTTATCAATTGAGAGATGCGAATGATCAGATCTTGATGATGAAGGAAGTGAATGGCGAATATTCATTGGTCGCAATGAGTGCCAATGATAAGGATTTCGTTTTGAAAAATACGTTATGGTGTGTGACTACTCAGCCGTATAGTCAAGGTCAAGCGGTAAAATTCGATTTCATGAACAAGGGTACTGGCATGATGTTGGATATCGCTATGGGTGATGATCTGAAAAGTGCGGATGGTAAGAAGGGCTATTGGTGGAAGCCTATAATCGGTGGTGAGATCTCTGGTTGGGCCTTTTCTTCTGTATTGAATAAGTTGGAGAAGAATGTTCCTTTGTATTCTCACTTTAGCACAGACTCTGTTATTGGTTTGTTGAACGATAACGGAACTATCAAGGTCGCTAAATATGCCTTGAATGATGTAAAGGTAGATCCTACAGCTGCTACAGACGTTACAGATCTTTCAAACCTTTCAACTGAAGCGAAGAATACGTTCTCTGGCTTTACTTTGTATCAAGCAGAAGATATCGTATTAGATGCGGATCAATTGAATAAGATTTTCGATTTGCAGGATGCTGATGCGGGTGTTAAATTGAATTTCTCTCCGGATGTTAAGGGTACCAGCTTAAAGAATCCGTTCAACGAGAAGGAATTTATCGCTGAATCTACAGGTGATAACAAGTATTACGATGTGAATGCTAGCAGTACTGCGACTTTGACAAATGGCGAATGGCTTTATGTGACACGTAAGAACGATGATAATAAGGACACTTATTTGAAGGTCGATACAGCTTATACAAATGAGACCGGTGCCAAGTTCTTGGCTTATGGCTGGACTGGTCCTAGCAAAACACAAGAGGCTATTGATCGCTTAGGGGATTTACAAGATCAACATAAGTTCTTATTTGTTTATTCTCCTAGCAAAGATGAATTGAAGATCTATGTAAAAAAGATCACTTGGAGAGGTGATGATGATAAGGTAAAATATTGGAAAGAGATTTATCAAAAGACAGACAACCAAAGAAATAACTGGCGTGTGTCTTTGCAAGATTTGATCAAGGATGAGACTCGTATCTTGACCGTTGATTATTCCAAACAGAATACAACCATCAAATTAGGTTATGGTGGTTGCGAGGCTGATCAATCAAAGACCTCTGTTAAGGATGGTGTTTACTACATCATGAACAAGAAGGGTGAGTACTTAGCTTCTCCGATCTATGAGAATGGCGTGATTCGTTGGACTACCGTGAATGCTGATGAGCAAAATGTAGCTCATATGCCAGCCTATCAATGGGTTGTTTTGAAGACAAACGCTAAAGATCAGAATAATCTGTCTTCAGTAACAGCTACTAACCGTGAGTTTGAGGATGCGAAAGGAACATTTAGTTTGTATAAGAATGCTGATACGGAATATGTATATACAAAAAGCAATGTAGAATTAACACAAGATGGTGTTTCTTCTAAATTTACAGTAGCAGCGAAGAGTGACTTACGTTTTGTAGAGGTTCCGGCCGAGGCTGTATCTGATTCTTTGTTAGGTTATAAGAACTTAACGAACGATGAGTTGAAGGTTAATAAATATACATTTAATTACTGGCATCCGTATGCGACGGATAAATACATCGCTAAGTCTTCTAAAGACTCAACTTTGACAGTTAATGTTGGTGTATCTGCCTTTAATGTAGATACTGCTAAGAGAAGTGCAAACAGCTCTGTATATGCGGTAGAGAAGTTTGGTTTCAAGGTAGAGAAAGAACATCAAGATCGTATCAAAGGCTTGAAACAACTTTATAGAACGGCTTATGTAGTGAAATTAAATGGTATTGGCTTAGCTATCAATAAAGAGGATAAGTTCAATGTACCTACTCATAACGATTATCGGACTACAGGCGAAAATGAGGAGGTTACTCCGTTCTTCTTCAAGGAGAATAATGAGATCAAAGAAACGGGTAAGTGTTATTATGCGATCTTGTCTACTGAAAAAGACACTAAAGATGTAAACGATGTACATTATTCAATTTCAGATGACAACAAGGCTGGTGTATCTGACTATGATGGCTCTGCTACATTGAAATCTCAAGTATTGAAAGAATCCAGAACATCCGCATTCGCTATCGAACCGGATGAGACTCCACTGTACCGTCGTTTCAATTCTCTTGAGCTTGAAGGTAATGAAGGTGACAAGGCTGATACATTACGTTTCATCGAGAAATATCGTAAAGAGTACTTGCAAGTTGAGAACAACAAGAATTTCATGAATGGTGATATCGATTTCTTAGGTATCTACACTCCGGATAAGACGGAAGATGGCTTGTCATTCATCGTTGATACGGCATGGGTAAATCGTGGCGCTGGTAATATCAAACCTCAGTATTTGATCTCAATCGATCGTAACGACTTCGAGGGTACACCGGGTGTTGCTTGTACATATACTCACAATCACTATGACAATGAAGGTAACAAGGTAGACGCAGCGCACTGTTCACATGCTACTCCGGCTATCCCCGGTTTCGAGAGAGGTAAGTATTTGATCAACTTCCATGATTTCGCTTTGAAACATGATAAGGCTAATACTTCCGATGCGAAGAAAGACGCCGCTTATATGTGGAAGAAATATGATCGTGCCGGTTTCGTAGAGGCTGTTCGTGTAGCTGATACATTGTTCATCTTGAGAGACGAATTCAAGAACTTGAAGAATGAGGAGATCACGATTGAGGCTTTAAATAAGGCTGAGGAAGCAGCTTGGGCTGCCGCTAAGAAGGCTGGTGTAAGCAAGGATAACTTCGTATCTTACAAATATGTTTTATCTGGTGACAACCACAAGTATGTGACTTGGTCAATGCGTTTCGTTAACAGAAATGCTGCCGCTAATGAGGTTGAGGCTGATAGATCATTCTTGTTCGAATCAATGCAGGCAGATGGTCTTGACATCGCTCCTACAAAAGCTGCTTGGTTGAAAATGCAGAATGGTTGCTTGGTATTGTCTGATAAAGATGATTCTAAGTTTGACGAAACTGCTACCGGTGGTGATGACGCTTTAATCTTCAACGTAGAGCAAGGTGACGATATCGCTACAGATAACGAGACAATCGATGCTGTAGAAGGTGTTTCCATCACAACTGATAATGGTACTGTAACTATCCAAGGCGCTGCTGGTAAATCAGTAGTTATCTCTAACATCTTAGGTAAGGTAGTCGCTGAGACAGTTCTTACATCTGATAACGCAACAATTGCCGTACCTGCCGGTATCGTAGCTGTAGCTGTTGATGGTGAGGAAGCTGTTAAAGTGGTTGTTAAATAATTAAACAAATAGATAGGTCAAGAGATGGGGGTTCCCCCATCTCTTCCTTTAAGAAGATATTTATAATTCTGAAATTCCCGTGTGGAGATAGATTCTTCAAGTACACCGCGATGGTAGAACATGCGGGGGTATTAATACTAAAGTAATAAATTAAAAGCTCAGGTCACGAGAACTTCTGTGAAGAAATGTCGTGACCTTTTTTTGTACTCTTAAATCTCGTGCTATGCTTATATCTACTCAAGAAACATTGATCTATAAATCAATTAGTCCGGAAGACATTTATTGTTATACTCCCGGAATCACCGTGACTTCGACGGGACGCTTGGTCGTGACTTTCGACTTGGGCGGCAAGGGGGTAAAAGAAATCTATGCTTCTTCGCAGCTGTACACGGAAAGGACAAGACGGTTAGGTATCGGTAAGATTTTTGTATCGGACGACCAAGGCGCTAGTTGGTGTTTTATCTCGGATTTTAATTTTTGGCATGCCCGCCCTTTTTGTATAGGGGAAAAGATATATATCATAGGAAACGCAGGCGATTTATGTATTATATGCTCGGAAGATGATGGGAATACGTGGAGCGTTCCCTCGTTTCTCTCCCAAGGTGAGAAATGGCATTCTTCTGCCTGTAATGTTCTTTTCGCTAACGAGCGGGTTTACTTGGCGATGGAACAGCGTTTTTATAACTCGGAGATAGAAGGCTGGAATGTGGCGGGTTTGAGCCCTACCTTGCTATCTTGCTCTATTCACGATGATTTACTGGATGCGTCTTCTTGGCGACGTTCCGATCCTTTTGTTTTCAGGGATAAGGTACATTTCCCGGAAGGGGTTGGCATTCCTTTTTACGAGTCATTGACCAATAAGCCGCTGGAATTGGCTCCCGGTCGTTTTAATGCGCCCACTGGATGGCTGGAGGCTCAAGTGGTTCAAATAAAGGATAAACATCATATTTGGTATGATCCGGAGGGGAAAACGTTCCATATGTTTCTTCGTGCGCATACCGGAGGGATTGGATACGCTTGTTTATTAAAAGTGAGGGAAGATAAGAACGGCCAGATGGTAATCGGCTTTCAAGAGACTCCTTCCGGACAGACCTTGCTTTTCTTGCCCTTTCCCGGTGGCCATTTGAAATTCTTTATAGTGTATGATGAAATATCCCGGTTGTATTGGATGGCATCCAATCAATCTTTCGATTCTATGCGGACGATAAGCTCATTACCTGAGACTTCCCGGTATGGACTCCCGAATAATGAGAGGCATCGTTTACAATTGTTATTCTCAAAGAATTGTGTGGACTGGTGTATGGCTGGGATGATCGCTTGCCAAGAGAATGAATTGTATTCAAGAAATTATCCTTCGTTATGTATCGTAGGTGAGGATATGCACGTGGTTTGCCGTGCGGCGGATGATCATACAAAGGACCCTCAATACTCTGATTGTATTACATATTATAAAATTAAACGGTTTAGAATGTTAATCTATTAAATGAAGTGATTATGGAAAAAGTACTGATTGTAATACCGGCTCGATATGGTTCAAGCGGGTTGCCGGGTAAGCCTTTGGTTAAGATTAAAGGTATAGAGATGATAAAACGGGTCTCGGATATAGCGGATTTTGTATGTCGCAAAAATGAGTCTTGTTCTTATTTGGTAGCTACGGATGATGAGCGCATCGTCTCGTTTTGCGAATCCCGGGAGATTCCGGTGATGATGACTTCCACGAATTGTAAAAGTGGTACGGAACGTTGCTATGAGGCGGTAAGGAAACAGGACACCAATCCCGGACTGATAATAAATCTGCAAGGCGATAATCCCACGTGTCCTCCTTGGATCTTGCAAGATCTGATCGATACATGGAGAAAGGAGAAGGCGGATGTCCTTACCGCCTCGGTCTTGTTGGGATGGAGCGAATACGATCAATTACTGGCGATGAAAAAGGAAACCCCTTATTCCGGCACGACGGTATTGGTGGATCGGCTGGGATATGCCTTAGCTTTTTCGAAACAAACCATACCCGCTATCCGTAAGGAGGATCAGGCTAGGGATCTTTTGCCTAAAAGCCCTGTCAGGCGGCATGTGGGTTTATATGCGTATAGCGGTCGAGCCCTCGAGTCTTATTTCTCATTACCTCCGTCTGTGTATGAACGCTCTTATATAGAAGGATTGGAACAGATGCGCTTCTTAGAGAATGGCATCAAAATGAGGGTCGTAGACGTCGATTATCGGGGACGTGAGACAACAAGCGGGGTTGATTCCCCGGAAGATGTCAAACGGGTTGAGGAAATACTTGAGAAGTATGGAGAGTTCGATCTTTCGTGACTTAGATGGAATCGTAGATTCTATTTTATCTCCCTACCATACTTTGGAGGAGGTTCTACCTTCTGGCTGTGATGCTGGTCCGGTATGGATGGATTTTGACTGTTGGGTAGACAGCCAAAAGGTGGATATGCGGACATCGGAATCACCCTTACTCTTGAATATATGTGGTATACCCGCATCCGGTAAATCGTATTGGGCGGAGGAATGGCTATCAGAGAATGGACCTTGTTTGCATATCGCTTTCGACGCTATTATGGAGGCATTATCCGGGTATCAAGCGGATTGCTCGCTAGATAGGGAGAAAGCGTTCTTACGTTGGGAACTTCCTGCTCGTTTTTTAGGTTACCGTCTTCTTTTGTTGGGATTGAGGAATGGGTGGCCTATTTTATTTGAACATAGTAATGCGTTGAGAGAACATGTGGATTTGTATAAGAAGATAAAGAGTCTTGGATATCGGATTCATATGGTGTGCATCGATGCGACACCAGAAATGGTTATCAAAAGATTGGCTCGGAGGAATCGTTTTTTCCCGGAGGAGCAAGTGAAAAAACGTTGGGATTGCTTGATAGATTTGTTACCTGAATATCAAAAAATAGTAGATGACTTTAAATTAATACAACCATGGAAAAATGTAGAAAACTTGTGATCGTACGGCATGGTAATACGTTTCGTGCGGGAGAGACTCCGACTCGGGTTGGAGCTAGAACTGATTTGCCTCTGGTAGAGGAGGAACGAGCTAGATCTGCGGGACGTTATTTACGTGAAAAGGGGATTGTGATCGACAAGGTGATTTCGGCCCCCTTAAAACGTACATTGGAGACCGCTAACTATATCTTGGAGGAAATGAATGTGGATTTGCCTATCATTCAAGACTTACGTCTTAAAGAGATTGATTATGGGCCGGATGAGAATATGGTAGAAGATCATGTAATAAAACGTTTGGGATCTCTCTATTTAGAAAAGGAGGGAATGGAGCGGAAAGACCTAACAGAAGATCGGATCGTGGAGAGGGGACTTTCCGTGATCGCCCAATGGAATGAGAAGGCCGTGGTACCGTTAGGATGGAACGTAGATGTAGAGAAACTGATAAGCGGTTGGCTGGATTTGGCGGCTAGTATACCTGATGGTGAGACTTGGCTGCTAGTATCTTCCAATGGAGTGATGCGTTTCTCCCCCTATATTCTGGGGAATTATGAGGATTTCTGTGCGACTCATGATATTAAGGTTCCGACAGGTGGGGTTTGTATATTCGATTGTGTGGGTGATCATTGGAGGTGTACGGATTGGGGAATAAAGGCTTATAAACTTTTTAAATGATAAATCATGGAAGATATATGGAATATAACAGCTTTGGTAGTTAGTGTATTAAGTGTGCTTTTGTCTCTTTATGCTTTAAGACAGGCTACCACTAAAAATACCTCGGATATGTATCTGTTCTTTATCTCGCAATATGCGAAGGAGGACATGAAATTGGCTTTACGTAAATTGAAAGATATAAAGCGGGGGGTATATCGGTTGGAACAATGGGAGAGTGATATGAAAAATAATTTGCCGAAAGCCTTTGAGTATGACGAGGCGAGACGTTTGGTGAAATATTTTTATGATACTTTAGCCTATATGAAGTTGGAGAAACTAATAGAGGCTCGTTTTGTAAGATTGATTTGCTTGAAGAAAGGGGCATGGCTTTATCTGGACACAGTCGAAGCCATGGAAAAATTTTTTGACAGTGGCTATGATAAAAAGCCATATGCGGTTATTCGGGATGTATGCGAAAATTTACGAAAGGAAGGGTGTTGTCCTCCTTAGTTCATTATTTTCGGCTTTTGGTGATTTAATAAAGCCTTGATCGAAGAAACGATCGGGGCTTTTATATTTATTTCTTAATTTGCCATGACGATATTCCGCAAGTCGAAACCGAATTGAATATACTCATCCTCAGTGATTTGCCTCTCTGTTGTCAGGATGATTAACGCATGCCCTCGATAGTTGTTTCTGTAAGGGGGATGGAAATGGTTGTAACGGTTTTCGAAGAAGCCGCATTTTTTATAGAACTTTAATCGCTTGGAGGAAATTTCATCCGTAATAGGTCGATCTCTAATAAGATGATCTTATTCAGGCGTTTATTAAAATCCTCCAGCAATAAACCGCCGTATCCTTGTCCCCTAAAGTTCTCATGAATGGCGAAATGTTCGATATATACATAGGTGCTAAAATCCCAGTATGAGATAAAGCCGATAAAGAGGTTGTCTTTCAGATAAGCCACTAGATGATAGTTGGGAGATTGGAAGGCCTGTTCTTGTTGTTCTTCTGTTCGCTGCTCAAATAGAGGGAAACTTGCCGTATATATTTGCTCAAAGGTAGGATAGAGAGGATCTTGCTTTCGCGTTATTTCTAGTATGTCCATATGACTTCGCTTTATTTTGATGCGAAGATAATAATCTAAAAACATTGTCATGTCATATTAAAGCTTTATTTTTGGATGATCTTATAATTAAGATATTGTATACGATGATAGCGTGGTTTCGTTATATATGTTTAATTGTTAGCCTTATAATCACCCTGCCGGAATTACTTTCGGCACAACGTCTGGTTTCTCAACGTCAAGAGGATGTAGAGGCTGGTCTTTTATATAACGAGAGCGTCTATATCCTATCTAATTATTCTTGTCTATCCTCCAATTCCCCGGAAAAACTTTCTTTGGACGAGTTGCTGCGGAAGCAGATCGAAGGCTTTTATTTCTATTTGAAGCGGGATACGGAGACAAATGTATTGCTACTAAGGAAACCTGATGGTACGTTTACCCCTTTTAGTGAGTCATTGGAAGCCATTAAGACGGCCTTGGATGCGGACTCCACTAAGGTTATGACGCTTTTCCTTGATTTCTATGTCGAGACGGAGCTGGAATCCTCTTTTAAGGAAATAGGCTTGATGGAGTATGTGCTTGAATATGATACGAAAAACGGATGGCCATCCTTGAAAAATATGTTGAGTTCCGGAAAGCGACTGGTCGTTTTCGAGGTTCAGAAACATTTGAACAGTCCTTCATGGTTGCATAATATGAGGGATTTCGTGGAGCATACGGACGCTGATTGGGGAAACCAACCGGAAGGGGTTGAGAGTTTTGATGAGCGGCTGAAAAAGAATTTGTCTTTATTTACCGGATATAAGTTCTTGGAGACTTCCCGGGGAAATAGTAATGATATCTCGGCTTTAGCCCGGCAGACACCCTATTTAATAGAATCGTTTAAAAGAGCGTGGATCCGGGATGGAAGGGTTCCTAATTTTGTCTTGGTAGATAAGTATTACGCATGGTTGGATGTCTCGTTGGTTACTTTCCGGAATTTCGATATCATTTACGGCGTGGTTACGAATAACAATGAGTTGCTTAACTACGTGAATTGGGATGGGATGTCTAATTATACGACGGGTAAATATTGCTTTCCGCTAGAGCCCGGGGCCGAGTTGATGCTTTCCCCGATCTCTCCGGGCTATAGGATAGAGCCGGCTACGGTTTATGTCTCCGGTACCCAAAGGAAGGCTTTCGCCGGCGATTTTAAGGCCAGGCCTTTGCGGATTGACGAGGATATAGAGATTTATTTACCGTTTGAGGGCGATGAGAAAGATGGTTCGTCCAATCATAATCTCACGGTATCTAGGAATGTCGAGTTTATTCAGGACCCTATACGGGGACAGGTCGCTTCCTTGGAGAATCAGGCCCGTGTGGATTTACCGACCGCTTCGGAACTTCATATGCGGGATCATGATTTCACTGTCGGCGTTTGGTTGAAAATACCTAAGTACCTGCCGGAGAAGGAGGATTATTGTATTCTGGGAGCTAAGAACAGTACTTATCAACAAGCGTTGCATCTGTTGATACGGAACCGGAAACCGTATATGGGATTCTTTAACAACGATCTGGTTGGTAACACGGAGATCGAGCCGGGCAAATGGTACAATGTCGTATGGCGGTATAATAAAAGGAATGGGGAGCAGGCTATATTCGTGAATGGAAAACTGGACGCGATCTCTTTTGATCGTCCGGCTTATCTGGGTAGTGATAGCTTATATGTCGGTTTCGTGAATTTCAGCCAGTCCTCGAACTTCGTGGGTGTGCTGGATAATCTTTGTATTTGGTCTCGTGTGTTGAGCGATAAGGAGATATTGGGATTGAGCAACCAGTTATTAGATTTACATATATCGAATGCGATTACTTGGTTGGATATCCTTGGAATTGGGTTGATTTTGATGGCTCTGGTCTCGATAGCTTATCTAGGCTATCGGAAGGTGAAAGAAAAGCCAAGGCAGGATGAGGCTGATGCGGGAACGGTCGCGGAGGAGGGAATCGAGGAAGGAATCGAGGAGCCGGATCGTTCTTCGCGAGAGATGCCGGAGGAGATTGAGGAGGTTCCGGTTCTGCGCAATTATATCCGATTGTTTGGAGAGTTCTATGTGTTGGACCGGGATGGAAATGATATAACCTCTCTATTTACCCCCAAATTAAAACAGCTGTTTATCTTGATTATGCTTCACTCTTCCCGTGGAGGTTTCGGGATATCGAGCAAGGACTTGACACGGATGATTTGGGGGAATGACAACCCCTCGAAAAGTACGAAGAGCCTTCGAAGCGTATCTATATTGAAACTCCGGAAGATATTGGAACGTATCGATACGGTCGAGGTTCTATTTAACGCGAATCGATATATTCTCCAGCTTTCGGAAGATGTCTATTGCGATTATTTGGCTTGTTTGGATTGGCTGAAAGATAAACGGGTACGGACTCAGCCGGACTTTGAATATTTCTATGATATTATCAGCAAAGGAGAAGTGTTCAAAGGGGAATCGTTTGATTGGATGGATGATTTTAAAAGTTATATCTGTAATAGTACGGTGGATGTCTTGTCTCGCTTTATCGACACTTACTCGATCGAGGATGAGGCGGATCGGGTGATCCAGATAGCAGACCAGATCCTTCTGAACGATCCTTGCAACGAGGAGGCTTTGCTCTATAAGATCAAAGCCTTGATTTACCAGAACAACTTTAAATTGGCCCGTTATGTGTACGACCGCTTTTGCGCTTTATACCAAGAGATGTATGGCGAGGCTTTCCCCTCTTCTTTTGAGCAGGTCGTACCGTCTCCGCTGATGAGTCAGCAATCTCCCCAGTAAGTATTATAGTGTGCCTGCTCATTGGCAGGACTGTGCCATCGCTATTGTCACACCTGTGCCATCGTTGTGGCAAGACCGTGCCACCGTTATGGCATGCCTGTGCCATCCGTGTGGCACTCCTCTGCCATTACAGTGGCAAATGTATGCGCCCCACTGATAGCGATCCTTTCGAATAGAGAGGCAGGTGCTATGCCTCTGACTTATCGAAGATTTTTATAAATATTTCTTGATTGATTTATGTCGCTGTTATTGCGTGAATTATGCTTTGTGCGGATATGAAATTTGCCTTAAATTAGCCCTAGGTTAATGCCTTGTTTAGCGTTCGTTAACTCATGGTTTACTGCTCCTCCCTATATTCGCTCTCGTTGTTTCGCACGAGGAAGCGAAGTTGTGTTTTACTATATATATTTTTTTTTTCGACTTTAAATTTAATACTATGAGTAACACTATGTCTGACAAGAATTCGGTGAACTTCACACGTAGGGAGTTCTTAGGTACAGTAGCTGCAGCGGCGGCGTTTACAATCGTACCTCGTTCCGTTTTGGGTGGACCGGGCTATACGGCACCTAGCGATATGGTCAATTTGGCCGGTATCGGTGTGGGTAGCCAAGGTGGTGGCGATATACAGAATATCGCTACTCCGGATGTACCTATTAAAAGGAGACCTTTTGGTGGAGGCGGTATGCTGATGCAACCTTATGCGGGCATCCAGCCACCCAGACGGGAACGAAGAGCGTCGGATAATCCTGTGCAAATGGGAGATGCGGAGAAACAATCGTTTAAGCATGCGAATATTTATGCGCTATGTGATGTAGACCACGATTACTCCGGACATATCTTAGCGGGATACCCGAAAGCGAAAAAGTATACCGATTTCCGGGAAATGATTGACAAGGAGAAAGAGATCGATGCGGTATTGATCGGTACTCCGGACCACACCCATGCGGTTATTGCCGCTTATGCGATGAAAGCTGGTAAGCATGTATTTGTAGAGAAGCCGATGGCTAAGACGATTTATGAGACTCGCTTTTTGAGGGATCTGGCAAAGCAAACCGGTGTTGTTACCCAGATGGGTAACCAAGGGCATAATATTGAAGGGACTATGCAGACGGTTGAATGGATCCAAGGTGGCGTGATCGGAGACGTAAAGGAAGTTCATTTGTGGACAAACCGTCCGATGTGGCGCCAAGGTTATTTTGATCGTCCGGCGGGAGTGGATATACCGTCTAATCTTAACTATGACGTGTGGTTGGGACCGGCTCCTGATAAACCTTATAATCCGGAGATGCTTCATTTCGCTTGGCGTGGGTTATGGGATTACGGTACAGGCGCTATGGGGGATATGGGAGCCCATACCTTCGACGCTCCGATTTGGGCGCTTAATTTGGGTATGCCCACGAAAATACAAGCTACTTCCACCCCTTACAATAAGGACTATCTGCCACAATCGGAATGCGTGACGTATGAGTTCCCGGCTCGTGGGAATATGCCTCCGGTAAAGGTAACTTGGAGTGATGGGGGTATAAAACCGGCTCGTCCGGCGGAGTTGGAACCGAACCGCCAGTTAAGGGAAGCGCTTTATATAGGCGATAAAGGTCTGATCATGCATGGTACCCATGGAGCGGAGCCGCAACTGATACCGGAAAGACCGGGGTTCGTAGCTCCGGCGAAGACATTAAAGCGACCGAGTAATATTTATGTGGATTTTATCGAGGCGATAAAGGAAGGTCGCAAAGCCGCTAATGATTTTGAGGTATCCGCTAAATTGACGGAGATTATGTTGCTGACGAATGTCGCTGTCGCTGCGCAACGGTTGGATCTTACGTTGGAATATGACGCAGAGAATATGAGAATCACGAATTGTCCGGAAGCGAACGATTATTTCCACTATGAGTATCGTAAAGGTTGGAGCCTGTAAGGGACTTTCTTCTAAGGGTTAAGATTAATTTATAAATTGAATGGTTATGAATAAAGATGTGAACAATGGTCAGTCCAGACGTGAGTTTCTAGGAAGATCGGTCGCTGCTTTGGCGGCCGCGTCTTTCCTTCCGAGTGCTTTCTCTTGTACGGGGAAGAGTGTGGCGGCTCCCGCTCCGGTTGATACGGCGGCGGAGGCAGGCAAGGTTAACTCGAAGTTCGGTGGCGTGCAAATCGGCACGATCACTTATAGTTGGCGTTCCATGCCGGGTGGATTGGAGAATATCATCAAGTATTGCCAAGAAGCGAATATCAGTTCCATTGAGTTGATGGGAGGTGATCTGGAAGCTTATTTAGGAGCTCCGGAGAATCCGATGATGAAATTCTTCCGTCGGCAAGCTTCTCAACCTGCGGCGAAACCGGGTGAGAAACCTGCGGCTCCTCGTCGGATGGGTCCCCCGAAGTTTACTCCGGAGCAGCAGGCTGAGATCGATAAATATAAGGAAGAGGTGAAAGCGTGGCGTCTCGGGCTGGATCTATCGAAGGTGGAAGGTGCCCGTAAGTTGTTGAGCGACGCTGGGATATCTGTGCATATCGTGAAAATGCAACCTTCCGGCATGGGATCGGACGAAGAGGTCGATTATGCCTTCAAGGTGGCCAAGGCCATGGGCGCTAAAGCCGTGACGGACGAGATTAATTTGGAGACGGCGAAAAGAGTCGCTCCATTTGCCGAGAAGCATGGGATGTATATGGCTTTCCATAATCATATGCAATATGCCGAAGAAGGCTTTAGTTGCGATCCGATCTTAGCGATCTCTCCTTCTATTATGTTGAATTTTGATGCGGGCCACTTCTTTGGCTCTACAGGTATCCATCCGAATGAGATGATCAAGAAATATCATGATCGGATCTATAGTATCCACTTGAAAGATAAGACGGGGCCTACGACAGGGGACCAGCCGAATACGAATCAAGTATGGGGACAAGGGGAGATGCCGTTGGAAGACGTGCTCTTGTTGATCAAACAAGAGAAATGGCCTATCTATTGCGATATAGAACTGGAATATGATATCAAGCCTTGGTCTGACTCCGTGAAAGAGGTAGGCACTTGCGTGAAATATGCTCGACAGATATTGATGTAGATTATAGAATGTTGTCTTTGGTATGTCATTAATGGGATGACGAAAAGGTCGGTTCCCGGTGGAGCCGACCCTTTATTTTTTATTTATTGATCTCTTTCAGCAAATTTGGTGCGCACTTAAAATGGACAATGGTTCTAGGGATCAACATTAAAGTCTCTCCGCTTTTCGGGTTTCTAGCCAACCTGCTTGTCTGTAAGCGGGGAGTATAAACACCGAAACCCTGTATACATACCTTTTCTCCGGCTCTCGTTTTCTCTAAGATGATGTTATTCAGTTCTTCCAATATGTACCGGATTTCTTCTTTGTCATTACCGACTCTTTTCGATAATTCCTCGATTAGCTGACTTTTATTCATATCGTATTATTTTTTGAGAAGTTTGTTCTTTGCTCTGTTGTTAAATATTTTTTTCTGTATTGCAAAGGCGATAAGCCCGTGTGCCTCCGAAAGAAGCGTCCCAACGAGGATTGGTTCGAGAACTGCGTCTTCTCAACAATCTCTTGGATATTCAAGGTAGAGTTGGTGAGTAATCCTTTTAATTCTAGGATCATATATTCCGTAATCCAATCTTTGGCGGATTTGCCGCTTACCTCCTTAACAACCATGGTCAAGTATTTAGGGGTGATGCATAGAGAGTTCGCGTAGAACGTCACGCTTCTGTTCACTTTGTAATTACTCATGACCAATTGAAAGAATTTGTGGGTCAGTTCTTTCTTGTGTACATCTATCGTTGCCGTACTGTCTAAAGAATTGACTTTATAATGGTTATATATATCAAGGAATAATATGCGAAGTAAGAGTATAACCGACTCTCTTCGATACTGGTTTTCCGGATCGACGGCTTTTCTTATAAGTAATTCAAAGAAGTCTACAAAGGAAAGAGTTTCCACGTCTTCCATCTTGAAATAGTAATGTTGCCTCATATAGAAAAAGAAATGTGGCGAGAAACGACTGATACCGCTTAATATATCAGAATAAAAGGATTCCGTGATCGTGAAATATCTGATTTGGAAATCTACGCTAACGTCCGTTAATGCGACCAATTGCCCCGGCAAGATGATGATGAGCTCTTTGGGGGTTATAATGTGCTTGTTAGAATAGATATCAATTTTAGCGTTTCCTTTTACACAATAGATGACAATCCCTAATCTTATATAAGAAGGGTAAGTGGTAATAGGGAGTTCTTTGGAAAGTGTAAAGATCTTGAAGTCCTTCTCCAAAGAATAATCAATACCACTATTCGGCTCAACTATTTTTTTAATATTTCCCGACATTCTTTTTGTCTATGTTTCTTATGTAAAATTATAACTTCGTCTTTTACTATATTTATCTAGTGGTTGTTTGGTATAATATTACAGAAATATAGGTCTCGTTTTGGCGTTTTTTAAAGTTTGGCTTAAATGATACCTTGAAAAATAACCGCTATTGGATGTTTTTGTTTGTAGGTCTAATACTTTTTTGCAAATACGGTTGAGGTGATGTTAGGGATAACTTGTATTCTAAGGGCTGTGCGAGCTGGATGGAATATGTGTTAGGAAATATTAGTAATTAAGGTTAAGGACAAGCGTGCGAGACAAGAACGGGAAGGATTGCCTCGCACGACAGGCTTAGATCGTCTTTTAGATAAACTTGAGTATATCTTCTGCCTTTTCCGCTATATGATCGGGTGCGTATTTCTCTAATTCCGTACGAGGGCGAAAGCCCCATGTTACCCCACAGGAGGTCACTTCGCTGTTGATGGCGGTTTGCATGTCTACGTCCGAGTCACCGACATAAAGAGTGTTCTCTTTGGATATGCTCGCTCGTTCTACGATCTCATTGACAATACTGGGATCTGGCTTCGCCTTTACTCCTTCACGCTGTCCGAGAACCTCCGTAAATTGTATGGAAGGAAAGAAATGGGCGATGAGCTTACGGGTAGCGGCTTGATATTTATTAGAAGCGACCGCCAGTTTTATCCCTCTTTCCTGCAACAAGGCTAATAACTCAGGGACACCGGGGTATGGAACGCTGCGATCCGTGTTATGCAGATCGTAATGCTTCAAGAACTCTTCCCTTACCTTTAGTATATTCTCTGCCGTCTTTTCACCTTCGGGTAACGCACGTTCGAATAATTTGTTGATGCCGTTTCCTACGAAGAAGTTATACTCCTTTACGTCATGTGTCGGAAAGCCGTTTTGCCGCAACGCATGGTTCGTGCTATGGGCTAAATCCGCGATCGTATTTAATAATGTTCCGTCAAGATCGAATATTACTAACTTTTTCATTTTAGTTTTCTGGCAAAATTAATGGAATGTAGAGATATACTTTCTCTTTCGACTGATAAAATAGATGAACCGATTTAAAAATAGATAAAAGTATTAGGTCATATATAAGATATTTGTATCTTTAGGACAGGAATAGAAATCCTTTGTAATATATTGTATAACCTAAAATTGGAACATCATGGGAAAGAATCAATTAATTCACGGGAATGAATTTCATTTGCTGAAACAAGCTGAGATTCATAAAGCTACAGGTAAATTAGTCGAGTCACTAAACTTGGCAGCCGGTTCTACGGGAGGTTTTGATATTTATAAAGTTGTAGAGGCTTATTTTACGGATTTAGAGAAAAGAAAGGAGATCAATGATTTGTTGGGTATTTCCGAGCCATGTGAGACACGTGTCACGGAAGAATGCTTTTCTTAAATAAGCCGCAGTAGGAATAACATAGAAAAAGGAGATACCTGAATCAGATATCTCCTTTTATTATATCTCAAAGAAGGATCAATTACTTACCAGAAAGTTTTTCTTTCAAAGCAGCCAATTCCTCGATGTCACCTAATGTAGTCTTTTCAACCGGACCGGTTACCATTCCAGATTCCTCTTCTTTTTTACCACCACGTTTTGAGGATGCCTTCTTTTCAGAAGTTGCCTTAGCGCCTTTTTGCTCATCTTCAAAGATGCGGCTGTGAGAAAGGATGATACGTTTAGCTTCCTTGTTGAACTCGATTACCTTGAATGAAAGTTTCTCATCTACTTGAGCTTGAGAACCATCTTCTTTTACAAGGTGCTTCGGAGTAGCGAAACCTTCTACGCCGTAAGGCAAAGAGATTACGGCACCCTTATCCAATACTTCGATGATTGTACCTTCGTGGATAGAACCAACCGTGAAGATTGTCTCGAATACATCCCAAGGATTCTCTTCCAATTGCTTGTGGCCTAAGCTTAAGCGACGGTTTTCCTTATCGATTTCCAATACTTGAACTTCGATCTCTGCTCCGATCTGAGTGAATTCAGACGGATGTTTGATCTTCTTCGTCCAAGACAAATCAGAGATGTGGATCAAGCCATCAACACCTTCCTCGATTTCTACGAATACACCGAAGTTAGTGAAGTTACGAACCTTAGCCGCATGACGAGAACCTACCGGGAAGCGCTCCTCGATGTTTTCCCAAGGATCAGCCTTCAATTGCTTGATACCAAGAGACATCTTACGCTCGTCGCGATCCAAAGTCAAGATTACGGCCTCAATCTCGTCACCAACCTTCATGAAGTCTTGAGCGGAACGCAAGTGCTGTGTCCAAGACATCTCTGAAACGTGGATCAAACCTTCTACGCCCGGAGCGATCTCGATGAACGCACCGTAGTCAGCCATAACGACAACTTTACCCTTAACCTTGTCACCAACCTTCAAGTTCGTATCCAAAGCATCCCATGGGTGCGGAGTCAATTGCTTCAAGCCAAGAGCGATACGTTTCTTCTCGTCGTCGAAGTCCAAGATAACAACATTGATCTTCTGGTCAAGCTGAACGATTTCTTCCGGATGAGAAACACGTCCCCAAGAAAGGTCTGTGATGTGGATCAAACCGTCTACGCCACCCAAGTCGATGAATACACCGTAAGAAGTGATGTTCTTGACAGTTCCTTCCAATACCTGTCCTTTCTCCAATTTGGAGATGATATCTTTCTTCTGTTGTTCCAACTCAGCCTCGATAAGAGCCTTGTGAGATACAACAACATTCTTGAATTCTTGATTGATCTTAACAATCTTGAATTCCATAGTCTTACCTACAAATACATCGTAGTCGCGGATCGGCTTCACATCGATCTGAGAACCCGGCAAGAACGCTTCGATACCGAATACGTCAACGATCATACCGCCCTTCGTACGACATTTGATGTAACCTTTGATAATTTCGTCTTTTTCAAGAGCCTCGTTAACACGATCCCAAGAACGTGTAGCGCGTGCTTTCTTGTGTGAAAGGATCAATTGTCCTTTTTTGTCTTCTTGGCTCTCGATGTAAACCTCTACCTCGTCACCAATCTTTAAATCCGGGTTATAACGGAACTCGGACATAGGAACAACACCGTCAGATTTGAAACCGATGTTTACAACAACCTCACGTTTGTTCATAGAAGTAACGGTACCCATAACCACTTCTTTGTCTTTTACCGTGTTTAGGGTCTCGTCATACGTTTTTACAAGATCGTCCTTGCTTACTTCGGTGTAAGTCTCGCCTTGCTCGAAAGCGTCCCAGTTGAAATCTTCAACCGGCTGGATGTTTTTTAAATTTTCCATTCTTTAATTGTTAATACTAAGTTTGTTTTAATTAGTAAGTTAGACTTTATGTTGTCATCTCTCAAAAATCGGGGCAAAGGTAATGCTTTTTTTCTGATTGACAAGAGTTTTGAGGGGTAAAAACATTCAATTGGGCCGTGTTGGCTGTAATTACGGAAAACTGTTGATTTTTATTGATATTTATTTTGTAAGTTTGCGAATTGTAAGCGATAAATCAATGAGTAGAGGATTTTTAAGAAAGTCCAGCGTCAATACTTTTATAGGAATAGTGTGGATTTTGTTTGCGGTGAGCGCAAGTGCGCAGAATGCCGTGAGTAAATTTCGTGCGGATAGCATACGCCAATCTTTATCGTGTATCCAAAAACCTCAGGATAAGATACCCCTTCTTAAAGAATTAATCGGCTTGTACTGGCAATTGCCGGAGGAGGTACCAGCGTTGAAAGAGATAATCGATATCGCGATGCCTTTGGATTCCATCGGGATCGTATACGATGCGATGGCTGGCTTGAGTCGTTATTACCCTGCTATTAGGACGTTTGTCCGAGTCGGGGGCGCTCTTGAAACAGTATGATCATTTATTGGATTCCTTGGAAAGGAAGTATAATGGGGAGGGAAAGATTTTTCCGGTAAAACGTCATCGTTGCTTGATGAGTTGCTATTATTGCGAGCTGTATACCATGAAAGGGAATTCGGGAAAGGCACAGGCGTATTTGGATCAGGCGACCGCTTATTTGGATAGTTCTTTTGGGGATAGGGTGGAGGCTCAATATCTGCGGACAAAATCATTTTATTATTGGAAGGAGAAAGATTATAGGCATGCGTTGTCCGCCGTCAATCTGGCTTTAAAGATCAATCGTGATCTGGATAAGTTGGAGATGAAGAAAGCGATATTGCAATCGTCCGGCCAATTGCAAGAGGCGGTCACTATCTATGAGGAGATCATCAATAAGACGGAGACGATCAACATGGATGCCTTCGACCGGCAAATCGAGCAACTCCGTGTATTGAATGACTTGAATGACATGGAAAAGCAAGATCGGGAGTTGAAGCTGAAATCGGAGCAAGAAGCTTTGAAGCAGAAGCAGATTGTCGTATCTATCGGTCTTCTATTGGTCTTGATGGGCCTACTCTATATGTTGTGGCGTATTTATATGCATACTAAGCGGTTGAGAAATGAGTTGCTTCAGGAGAAAGACTCCTTGATCGCTTCGGAGAAGCAACTGAGGGTCGTGACGAAAGAGGCGGAGGCGGCGAACAAGAAGAAAAGCGCATTTATCGCCAATATCAGCCATGAGGTGCGTACGCCGTTGAACGCCATTGTCGGGTTCTCGGAATTATTGGCGAGTAGCGAGTATAGCGAGGAGGAGAAGATCCGGTTTGCCGGGGAGGTGAACCATAGTTCCGAGTTGCTATTGAATCTGGTGAACGATGTCCTGGATTTATCCCGTTTGGAATCCGGCAAGATCAAGTTCAGCGTGAAGCCAAACGATCTGGTCGCCTGTTGCCAGAGGGCGTTGGATTCGATTCGCCATCGGGTGAAGCCCGGGGTCCGATTGACGTTTACTCCCTCGCTTGAATCTTATACCTTGAATACGGATGCCTTGCGTTTACAGCAGTTGCTGACTAACTTGTTGTCGAATGCCGCTAAATTCACCTCTGAGGGAGAGATCAATCTCTCGTTTACCGTGGATGAGGGCAAGGAGGAGGTCCGTTTCTCCGTTACGGATACGGGCTGCGGGATCCCGGAGGATAAGTGCGAAAAGATATTCGAGCGTTTTGAGAAACTGGACGACTTTATTCAAGGTACCGGCCTAGGACTATCTGTTTGCCAGATCATCTCGGAGCAGCTTAATGGCTCTTTATCGGTGGACATCTCTTATAAGGATGGAGCCCGGTTTGTCTTTATACATCCAACGAATTTAATTGAGACCCCCATATGAGACAGAAGAATCGACTCAATAACTGGATATCCATACGTATGGGGATGGTCATCGTGATCTTCCTAGGCGTATCTTGCGGTTCGATGAAATCTTCCACACCTCCTCCCGCCAAGGATCGTTTAACGGAGATCGACAGCTTGGAGAGGTTATTGCCGGACTGCCCGACAATAGCGTCTACCTTGCCCTTATTGCGGAGGTTGGCATTCCTGTACCAGCAGCAATCCGAGATGAAGGTTTATAATGAACGTCTTTATGAAAATGCGATGGCGGTGGATTCTATATCTGTCGCATACTTGGGATTGAAGAACTTAGCCGAATATTATTACGATCAGTCTGTACGTGATAGTTTGGAATATTATTGTTCTCTCGTAGACTCCATAGCCAAGGCCCGGCATGAATACCCGAATGTGTTGTTTGACGTGAAGAGCCTTTCCTGCCAAGATCTCCTTTGGCTTGGGAATTATGAGCTGACGATGAGCGAAGCTATGGATCTGTATCGGTTGGCGAGCAACTTGGATCATAGATATGGCTTGCTCCGTTGCTCGGAGACATTAGGATTGATTTACCAACGAATCCGGAGGGATAGCGACGCTGTCGTCTCTTTTCAGGAAAGCCTTGATTTATTGAAGGATATAAAGGATGTGCCGGATATCATGGATACTAAGGTCCGGTTAACTTCTTATCAATTGGAGAGTAGCGTACGGACGAAGCAATACGCGTCGACGGAACGGATCTTAGGGCAATATAAGGCTTTGCTCGATGAGCAGTATAAGATCTACCAAGAGAAAAACGATCTTTTGTCTATTAAAAGAGAATATTGGTTACTTTATTCTTTTTACACGAGTTTTTATCTTTCGCAAGGAGACTTGGAGAATGCCAAGCGTTCGTTGGATCAAGCCTCTTCTTATGCGGATAGTAATTGGGTTGAGGGAGATTATGCGATCAATACCTACCTGGCGGTTAAGGCCCGTTATCATAAGGCGGCAGGAGACATTCCGCTGGCGCTTCATTGTATAAATGAAGTGCTGGAGACCGAGCGGCTGCCCGAGGATATCCAGTTCAAGGCGGATATCTTGAAGGAACAGGGACTACTTGGGGAGGTCATGGCTCTATATGACGAACTTTATAGTACGCTGACGAAAAGGCGGGGAACTTCTTTTCTCCGGCAGGTAAACCAATTGCGTACCTTGCATGAGCTGCATGAAAAGGAGTTGAAAGAAACGGAATTGAAGGAGGCCGGGCAACGCATCGCCCGGAAACAGGATCTGCTGATCTTTATCCTATCCATATCGGTCGTGCTGTTGATCCTTCTCTATGTCCTGTTTTTGTACTACCGTCATCTACGATCCTTGAAGAACCAGTTGCAGCGGGAGAAAGAGTTGCTTTTGGAATCTCAAAGACAGTTGATAAAGGAAAAGACCCGTGCGGAAGAGGCTAGCTTGATGAAAAGCGCTTTCCTGGCGAATATGAGCCACGAGGTCCGGACTCCGTTAAATGCTATCGTGGGGTTCTCCGGTTTATTGGTGGAACCTTCTACCGATGAGGAGGAGCGGAAGGAATATTCGTCTATCATCCGGAACAACACGGATCTGATGTTGAATCTGGTAAACGACGTATTGGACTTATCCCGGATGGAGACCGGAGACCTTCATTTTGACATCAAGGATCATCTGCTTTTAGTATGTTGCCAAATGGCTTTGGAGAGTGTACGCCACCGGATACCGGATGGGGTTAAATTGACTTTTTCTCCCGCCGGGGAACCAATCGTGGTACATGTAGATAATCTGCGCCTGCAACAACTGTTGACAAACGCCGCTAAATTTACGGAGAAAGGCGAGATTAATCTATCGTTTCAACTTGAGCCGGACCGGAAGAAGGTACGTATAGCCGTTACGGATACGGGCGCCGGAATCCCCCTTGAAAAACAGGCTACCATATTCAACCGCTTTGAGAAGCTGGACGATTACAAGCCCGGCGTGGGTTTGGGGCTCTCTATCTGTCTCCTGATCGCCGAGCGGCTGGACGGCGCCTTGTTTATCGACTCTTCGTATACAGACGGGGCTCGCTTCGTGCTTATCCTTTCTTGTGAAATAGATTCCTCAATTTATAATCCGCCAATAGAAGTATGAGCGTGATGGCCCCTATGTATAAATAGAAAGCCAAGGCCGATGTGCTTATCGTGGGGATGGCTATCTTGGGTATCTCCATATATACGAAAGATACGATCGCGAGGGAAATCATGATAAGCGAGGCCACGATCGCCGCTAACAGGCTGAACCGTTCGTCACGTTTCTTCGCCTTTGCGGACTCAAGCATGATTTGTCGCATTACGTTCGAACGGAACGAGGCGGGAAGCTCCTCCTCCGGTATGCGTTTGAATAAATCCCCCAATAAATCGGGTTGTTCCTTATTTGTGTTTATCTTACTCATGATCCATTCCATTTAATAATACAAACAATTTTTTTCGGATGCGATGTAGCTTGACTTTAATATTCGAGGCGGTCAAGCCGGTGATAGAGACCAGTTCTTCTATTGTTTTTTCTTTCCAATAAAAGAGCAAGATCAAGGCCCGTTCGTCCGGTAGAAGTTGTTCAAGGGCGACTTCCAATCTTTGAACCTGTTCCGTGGATTCGGTTTGTCCGAACAGGTTCGTAATTTCCTCCTCCGATACGTTTTCAAGTGTAGTCTCCTCAATCGCTAGAAACTCATATCTCTTCTTCCGGACCGACGAGATCGCCGTGTTGTAAGCGATCCGGTAAATCCATGTGGAGAAACTGCAATCCCCTTTGAATGAGGCGAGGTTTTTGAATACCTTCATAAACGTATCTTGCGCCAACTCCTCAGCCTCCTCTTGGTTTTGTACCACTTTGAGGATCAACGAGTTAATCGGACGGCTATACTTGTCCAAAAGGCAAACGAAACATGCCACGTCCCCCGCTTGTATCCTTTGTATGTAATATGTATCGGTATACAATTCCATTGTACTTAATGGACGCAAGCCGGGTAAATAGGTTACAACTTGCGGTAACAAAAATAAAAAATATTTTTCAGCCCGGAGGTGTAACCTATGGGAAACTGTTGCGTCAAATTAGCAAACAATATGAATGAATCAATTAAAATTATACAGTTATGATGGATTTTATTTCTGTTCCGCTAGTTGTCGGAATCGTTTGTGCAGGTATTTACGGATTATTTGAGTTGTTTGTTCGCAAGAGGGAACGTTTGGCGATTATCGAGAAGATCGGTGATAAACTGGATGCCTCTGCTTTCGATGGTAAATTGGGACTGCCTCACTACATGCGAAACTTCTCGTTCAGTAGCTTAAAGGCCGGGTGCCTTTTGGTGGGAATCGGATTAGGTTTGTTGGTAGGCTTTATTATTAATATGTGTATGGCGACAAATTCTTATTATGATGATGGTTGGTACAGGCATGAGGTAGCGGGTACGGCTTATGGGGCTTCGGTTCTTTTGTTCGGGGGAATCGGCTTGATAATAGCGTTCGTCATTGAGCTGAAACTAGGTAAGAATAATAAATAGCCATAGGCTTGCCTGTATAGACGTAGCGTGCTGCATGCAGCACGCTACGTCTATACTACAGGTAGATCTCCCCGAAGAATTCAGGACAATGGAAATTAGGCTCGGGAAGGTCGATCGGACTCCAACTTACGAAATGCGGATTCATTGTCTCATCGGCGCATTTATAGAAGTTCCCTAGTATTTTCTCCGGCAGATTACTAGGATCTAACCCCATCAACTTGAGTGGTATGACTACGATTAAGTTCCATGTATGAATACCTTTAATCTCCTCGAATGCCCTTCTTCTCACGGATGGGAGTCTTATGATGCTTTTATACTCTTCTTGCGAAAGCGACGTCTTGATATCCCGTGAGGTACGGCGGGCGGCATCGCAAGTCCCGATACAATTAAACTCGAAATTCATATAATGCGAGTCACCTTCCTTTTTCATGAAGAATTCCACGCAACTATCCTTATGGACCGAGGAATTGTCCATCTCATAAGACGCCTTTAGCGAATTACCCTGCACGCTATATCGTATATATAGATTTTTCTCTGTCCGGGCTATATTAAAAGCGGTGATCGGCTTATATGGATACTCATGCCAATTGGCATGGGTGAGGAACTCACGTTGGGATTGCACCTCAAGAATCGGTTCTATGGATGTTATATCGAGTACATCCAGAACGGGGATAACAGGAACTTTCAGTCTTTTCATTTTAACTATAGATTTGAAGTAAAGGCCATTGTAAGTAGGAGGTCAATAAAACCGATAGGGCACCGATAATAGACAATACGATAATGACAGAGCCCACGATCCGGTTCAGTAACCAAATACCTCTAACGTTGAACCATTTCCTCAGTTTTCCAATAATATATGTTATGCCGAACCACCAAAGAACGGCCCCTAACCCTATGCAAACAATGCCCAATACCAGCAGCCAAAACGAATGTTCAGGCAGCACGAAACCAAACCGGGCGAATAATCCTATATAGAGCAAGACGATTAACACGTTGCTAAAGGTAAGTAGAAAAGCTGTAATAAAGTCTTGGGTGAACGATAATTTTTTTTCTCGGTGTTTCTTTAGGTTCCTAGTCGGGTTGCTTTGGAAGATATAATACCCGAAAATGCCGAGAACGATACTTCCGATCAATTGCAGGGGCGCTTGGTTCGCCTCCACGAAGTTGACCACAACTCCCATGCCCAGACAAGTCAGTGCCGCATAAATCACGTCGGATAGAGCGGCCCCTAATCCGGTGACGAACCCGTGCCAACGTCCTTTATTTAGTGTTCTTTGTATACAGAGCATACCGATGGGGCCCATGGGGGCCGAAACCAATACACCTATAATGATTCCTTTACTAACGATTCCTAGCATTAAGTTGAGTCTCTTCTAGTTTCTTGGGCAAAGATACATCCATTCCGCGATAAAAAAAAGGTAAAAAACGTAAGATACTGTAGGGACGAGGCTCGCTCGTCCCTTATTTCGGGAAATTGGGACTGTACAATAGGGTCGTATCGAGAGTCATCAATTTACCGTCTTTCACGAATGAATCTCCTCGCTCGGACAGATGCTCTACCATCATCTTGCGTAGTTCGGACAACTTATTCTGATAGGCTGCGTCCTCACTAAGGTTATGTGTCTCTCCCGGGTCTTCCCGTAAATCGAACAACTGCTCGCTTCCGTTGTGGAAATTCCAGATATACTTAATCTTCCCATCGGTAAGGGCTGCCCAGTAATTATCGTCGCTATAGCAAGTGGCATGCTCCATGTCTATATAGGGGCGCCATTGTTCCTGCTGGCCTTGGATCAGCTTGAGTAAAGACCGCCCGTCCATATCGGGAGGAACCGACCCGCCGGCGATATCGATAAAGGTAGGCAAGAAGTCTCTCAGTTCTACAGGTTGTTCTATGCTGCTTCCGTCCGGTATGGATTTGGATATACCGGCGGGCCATTTTACGATATAAGGAATATGGGCCGAACCCTCGTACGGATAGGTTTTCCGCCAATGATAATGATCGCCCAACATATCACCATGATCCGCCGTGAAACAAATCAGGGCATTGTCGTACATACCTTTGTCTTTTAGGGTCTGGATGATTTGCCCTACTTGATCGTCGATAAAGGTGATATTGGCGTAATAATGGCGACGGGAGTTTATGGCATACGCATCCCCGAAATTACCGAATGGGGCATCCGATGCTCCTTGGAGAGGATCTTTCGGCTCGGCGTATTGTCCGCACCAATCTCCTATATGGGGTTTTGGGATATCCGCGTCCTTGTACATATCCAGATAACGTTGAGGCGGATCATAGGGACTATGCGGGCGGGCGAATGATACTTTGAGGAATAAGGGCTTGTCGTTGTCGTAGTTCCGGATCAACTCGCAAGCGGTCTGTCCGGTCCAAGCCGTAGGATGAAGCCGTTCGTCTAACTTATAGACACCGGCGGCATGGTCGTTCCAGCCGATACCCGTAAGATCCGGGTCTTTGCCGGGTGCCTGCAATTGAAACCATTCCCGGTAATCGCTGATGAAATCGGGACTTTCCACCCGGCCACTCTCGTCGATCAAGGTCGCGTGGAATCCGTGAAGTGCTTTCTGCGGAAACCAATGCATCTTACCGATCCCGAAGGTATAATACCCCAGATTCCGCATCATCTGAGACATCTCGTAACGATACTTCAAGGCCATGCGTCCGTATCCCAGCATACCATGATGCCAAGGAGACATCCCGGTCAATAAACCGGCCCGTCCCGGAGTACTACTTGGAGCGGAGGAATATCCGCTCACGAACAACGAGCCTTCTTGCGCCAGCCGGTCGATATTCGGTGAGATCACCGCCTTGTTTCCCATGCAGCCGAGGGCGTCGCCCCGTTGTTGATCGGTCATGATCAGGATGATATGCGGCTTACCGCTCTTTACGGGCATGGCGGGAGAGACGGCGGTCCCTGCCTCTTTCCCGCTTTTGCTATGCGTCATCCCCGGAAGTGTCGCACCCAGACCGATTCCGAGGGATGATTTAATGAAGTTTCTTCTTTCCATTATTTAGCCTTGATTGTGTGATCCCGAACTCCTTTTAAGATTCCCTGCAATTGGAAAACGATCTCCGGATGTTGCAAGGCCTTGTTTCCTTCCTCGTAGACCTTCGTCATGTCGTATAACTGAGGCTCGGGGGAATATCCGGTCTCAATCTTCTCATATTCCATGATAGCGGAACCTACGCTCGGCTCGATATATTTCCAATCTTTCGTACGGACGGAAAGTGCCTTATTAAGCGCTTGCTCGATTACCCACGGGCGGTCTTCCTTGCTTTTCCCGATCCAAGTATCCAGATAATCATAGCTATCCGGCGCGCTTCCTTCCGGAAGACGGGAATTCGTCAGTGAGGCAAGGGAGGCGAACCAGTCGATCTGGCTCACTAGCGCGTCTGATACGGCGGCTTGCTTGATCTCCTTTGGCCAATGTACGATAGCCGGGATACGCGTTCCCCCTTCGAAGGCGCTGTATTTATTACCTCTAAGCGGTCCGGCGGGTTTATGATCGCCTAGTAGCTCCACGGCCCGGTCCGCGTAACCATCGTCTACGACAGGTCCGTTATCGCTTGACAAGATGATCAAGGTGTTTTCCGTCAATCCCATCTCATCCAATGTTTTCATCAATTGGCCTACGCTCCAGTCGAATTGCTCGATAGCGTCGCCCCTCACGCCCATCGGGTTCTTTCCCCGGAAACGGTCGTGCGGGAAGCGGGGTACATGCACGTCGTTCGTGGCGAAATACATGAAGAAAGGCTTCTCTTTATTCTCCTTGATAAAATCGATGGCGTGTGTCACGATAGAATCGGCGATATTCTCGTCTTTCCAAAGCGCCTTGCCGCCACCTTTCATGTAACCGATACGGCTGATCCCGTTTACGATGGATTGGTCGTGCCCGAAACTGGGCTTCTGGTTGTATAATAATTCCGGATTATCTTTTCCGGTCGGCTCTCCGGGAAAGTTCTTCTGGTAACTGACATAGATCGGGGCGTCCGGATCGTAGTTCGCCACCTGCCCGTTCTCGATGAATACGCAGGGGACGCGGTCTGCCGTTGCCGCCATGATATAGGAATAATCAAATCCCAGATCGCCAAGGGCGGTGGGGAGTGGGGCGTTCCAGTCTTGCTCGCCCGCTTTGTCTCCTAGGCCAAGATGCCATTTGCCGATAGCGGCCGTGGCGTATCCTGCGTTCTTGAACATATCGGCTATCGTATAACGCTCCGGTCGTATGATCATTCCGGCGTTTCCCGCGGCGATGTCCGTTCCCGGGCGGCGCCATGCGTACTCTCCGGTTAGCATGGAATATCGGGAGGGCGTACTGGTAGAAGCGGTCGCGTGAGCATTGGTGAAGCGGATGCCGTTCTTGGCGAGTCGGTTGATATTCGGGGTTTTCACTTGCGTGCCGTCGTAGCATTCCAAGTCTCCATATCCCAAGTCATCCGCGTAGATGAACAATACGTTTGGCGTTCTAGGTGTAATGTCTTGTCTCTGTTGGGCTTTTGCGATACCGGCTGTAAGAAGCGAGGCACCGATCCCTACGATAAGTGTTGATTTCATGTTGTTTATTATTTAGATGTTCTATAAAGAGTTTGTATTATGACTCTATTTCGTTATCAAAATCAAGAAGGTTATCTGTCTGGTATTTATCAAAATCGGATTGGAATAGACGGTCTTGAATGATACGGTATTTCTCAAATCTTTTCTTATCAACGACATAGCCGCGAATGGCAAACTTGTAATATTTAGTTGCGTAGCTTTTGCCATCGGAAGCAGTTCGTCGGAATTTCCGACAGACTGAGTCTTCTTGTAATTCTTGGCTTTGAAATATATTTTGTAGATGTTCCGTGATAGTGGAACGGCTTTTATCGAACAATACGGCAATAGCATCCTGCGTCAGCCAAAGGCTTTCGTCTTGATATAAGACTTCTATACCTTCTTCTTTATTTTCTATTTGGAAAATCAAGAATTCAGCCGTGCTGTTGTGTATCTGCAATTTCTTATTCATGGCATGTTCTATGGACATTAATTATATACAAAAATAACCAAATTATTTCAGAATCAGGGTAACTACACCAAAATATCTATGAGATGGAGCTTAGGAAGAAATGCTTTTTGGCTCTGGTTAAAAGGGGGGCTTATCGTATATTTTCATGTACGCTCTTGCTCCTTATCGAATGATGCTGTAAAAAGTCGTACGTGTTTCCCGAAAAACATGTACGACTTTTTACAGAAACACGTACGTGTTTTTCAAAAATCACAATCGTGTTTTTAAGGTGTTGATATTAAACAATTTATATATTTGTGCCATTTGTATACCTTATTGTATATTATTATTACCAAGACGGAACACGCACTGCCTATACAAGAGTGGGTAATATTGATATTGAAGGGTATGCACATGACATGGGATTCACTTCCTACCCAAGTGGATGCCAGCAAACATTCTTGTAAATGAAGAAAAGTTCGGAGAGTGAGTTCGGAGACACTGCGGATAAGCCTAAAAATATAGGTAGAACAGCACAGAAGATCATCGACCTTGTCATTTCCGACCTTTCTATGTCAGCCGAAGCTATGGCTTATAAAATTAGGTATAAGTTCCCGTGCTGTAGAAAAACAAATCGCAAAATTGCGTTCTATGGGTATATTGTCTCGTGAAGGCGCAGACTTTGGTGGTTATTGGCGTATTATTTTAAGTTACCATTTTGAGGGGATGAGACGCAGCACGCTGCGTCTCTACAACTGGAGACAAAATTGGGCGAAAAAAGTAAGTTAGCTTGCTTTGGAAGTGAGGTATTGGAGTTTGAAAATCAAATAAAATATTATACATTTGCATGACTGGATAAGTCAAAGCGAATAATTGGTATCAAACAATGATAAACTAAAAAACATATGGATTATCTTAGGTTGAAATATTATTAATACGTATATTTGCGACAAGAAAAGGCTTTTTAATTAAGAGCCTCGTGTTGCGTGTGATATTTGTGCTGTAGGACGAAAATCGGCTAATTTTCTTAAATCTCCCTATGCACGAAGAAGGCCCCGCAACCCTTTACTGGATATACGTGTTATCTATGCTAATATAGTATGGATATATTTTGTATACAGATAAAGGGGGCGTGTGGCTGACTTTATTGGGAGTTGGGTCTTAGCCGAACCTTCGTCTACATAAATGTTCAGTCCTCGCCCTTCCTTTATTTTATAAGAAAGGACCACTACTTAACAAAAGCCATATAGCGCTCGTCTTTACGAAGGACATCTTTTCTAAAACATGTCCGGATCTTGTAAATCTAATAATTAATCATGTAAAGTGAATGGCTTATGGACGCTTGTAATATTGATGAGATCCAGAATCTCTTTATTTACTACTCCGCTTGTTTCAGCAAGTATTTTCCAGAGTTAGGGTTTTATTGTAATGAGAGGGAATTCCAGATACATGGTATCGTGCGGAGATATAGTGACATTACGGGAGTGTCCCATGATGGCTCTTATTTCTTAATTGAGATGCGAAAAGAATACCTGATCTACTTACCGTTATTGGTCGGTTCCAAATTCCGCATTTTAACTAAACAAAAACAACTTTATTCGTAATACAATCTTATGCTTATGCCAGAACTCATATCCATAGAAGAAGCCGCCCGTATTACCGGTTTCCCGTACGAGGAGATTGAAGATTGGGTAAAATCCCGAAAGATAACCTCTTTCCATACGAGAACCGGTACACGTATGGTAGATCCTGAGAACCTACGTGATTTCATTGCCCATATCGAACATCTAGGGATTCAAAAACTATACTTGCAACTGGTCATTCAAGACAAGGAGGAGGAAGCCGACGAGATTATCGCCCAGTACGACGATTACCTTTTCTGCCTACGATCCTTAAAGAACATCTCTCCCCTACTTAAACAAATCATCGCCGAACTATCCACATTTATAGATGATAAGCAAGATCGGTATATATTCACGGAAATAACCTCTGGGGCAAAAATACTGGACGTAGCCAAACGCTGCGATATATCTTACGATAGGATGTGCTACCGATATAAGAACATAGTACTCCGCTTGCAGGAAAACACCGGATTCTTAGCCGAATATAAGAAAACGATCAGCTGTCAAGACCTAGAGATAGAGCGCCTGCGGCTTGAGAAGCGAAACATGGAATATGAGCTGAGAACGCTCTATAAAGCAGTCCTCAAAAGTGGCTTGAGTCTCGATGCTCCGAAATCGTCGTTCGACATCCCCACGGATGCGGCCAGACGGATCTCCCTACCGGTCACAAGCCTAACCCTGTCTCCCTACATCCGTAAATGCCTCCAAAAATTGGAGCTGGAAACTATGGAGGACCTATTGCGCTACGCTAGGAAGAAAGGGCTCGATTCTTTGTTGAAGATCCCGGGATTCGGCCCTCTCGGTTTAGACCAGTTAAAATTTCAGCTGGAAAAGCATAAGATCATGAATAAGGCCGGAGACTCGGATCTCTATCAATACATCATCAATGAACCGGATAGCTGAACACAAAAAGAGCCTCTCTTCACAGGGAGGCCCTTTTTATGTGATGCCGGAAATAACCAATAAAAACTTCCCGACACTACGGTGTTAATCATCTTATATGCTTACATAAAATTAGCAGAAGGCTTTGGTTTGCGATATACTAATAGTGTTACATTCTTTTTGACATTGCAAAGATACGTCGGCCTATAAGGGTGCGCAATACCTATATATATGTAAAAAAGGAGAGCTCATACCTATTAATTGTTATATATCTTTTCATGGAGATCGATTTTTAGAACTAATGATCTTCTCGCTTGTAATAACTAACGCTTACCTCTGAAATAATACAAAACCGTATTTTCCAAAATTAACTATCAAGTTGTCTTGCGGGTCAATAATGGGGCCTATTGGGTGTGACGTCCTGAAAATATTCTTCCGGGATACCTATGAGTAGGTAATTAGGGTCTCATTTTACCTACTTCGGGCGATTGTAGCAAATTCTCAGCCCCTGTAATTTTGCCAAAAATTATAAAACGCAATGAGAACGTTAACAAATTTATTAGCGATTGGATTACTTTCCTTTACCGCTCTACATGCTCAAGAGAGTAATATGAGCTCTACCGTAAAGGCATCGGAGATGTATGCCGACGGTTTTTCTAAATTCCGTTTTGGAGGATATGGTGAGATGGCTGCCAGTTATATGGATTATGACTGGAATTGGGTGACACCTCAAGGTACATCACATATGAATCGGGCTACTGTCTCTATCCCTCGTTTTATTTTAGCTTTTGATTATAAGTTCTCTCCCAAATGGGTACTGAGTTCCGAGATTGAGTTTGAGTATGGAGGAACAGGCGCCGCACGGGAAGTGGAGTGGTACGAGGAGAATGGAGAATATGAGACCGAGATCGAGAAAGGTGGCGAGGTCGCCTTGGAGCAGTTCCATATCTCTTATCTGATGAACAAGCATTTAAACTTCCGTTTTGGACATATGATCGTACCGGTAGGCTTGACCAACGCACATCATGAACCCTTGAACTTTTTTGGTGTATATCGTCCGGAAGGAGAGACTACCATATTACCTTCTACTTGGCATGAGACGGGTGTGGCTCTATTTGGTGATTTAGGAAATTTCGATTACGAGTTACAAGTCGTTTCCGGTCTGGACCCACAAGGTTTCCGTATGGAGAACTGGGTTGGCAAAGGTACGCAAGGCGCTTTCGAGGAAACTCAATTTACGCATCCTGCCTTTGTGGCTCGTGTCAACTATAATGGAGTGAAGAAATTTAAAGGCTTACGTGTGGGCGCTTCTTTTTATTATAACCAACCCTCTAAGAATAGTAGCAAACCGCTGCGTAACCAAGGTGAGAAATATCCGCTTACCATCGTGACGGCGGACGCTCAATATAAAAGTCCGAACAATAATTTGATCGCCAGAGGTAATATCGTTTACGGCCATCTGGGCAACAGCAACGCTTTGACGAAGGTAAACAATAACTCATCTTCAGCTTCCGGATATCCTAATTCAACCGTGGCGGAGACCGCTGTCAGTTATGCGGCTGAGGTTGGCTATAATGTAGGTTCCTTCTTTAGCCGGAAAGCCCCTAGAATTTATCCTTTCGTTCGCTACGAATATTATAATCCGATGCAATCCGTAGAAAAAGGCAGTAATAAACTGGCGGATAGACGTCTTCAAAAGAGCGTGATTACGGCAGGCCTTAACTATTACGCGTTGCCTAATCTGGTCGTAAAGGCGGATTATGCGCACCGTATTGTAGGTAAGGGTGATTATAATAGCCAGAATATGGTTTCTGTCGGTATCGCTTATATCGGCTGGTTCTTATCAAGATAATAGACTATTAACAAATATATATGTAAGAATATGAAAAAAGTACTTTTATTACCCATGATGTTGATGGGTGTGGCTTTGAGCTTCACTTCTTGTGGAGACGACGATGATCCGGGTAAGGACCCCGATGTTGTAACTTATGACTTTAAGAATCTTCCTGCGGATTCGGGTACGAAACCAACAGAAGATCAGATGAGTGCGGTTGTCGCTACTTTCGTTGATGAGGTAGCTTTGCCTACCTATAAAGACATGTTGACAAAGATGACTGCCTATAAAAATGCGGTAGACAAGTTCATCGCGTCTGGTTCTAAGAATGATTTAGCGGATGCCTGCGACGCTTGGCGTGCGGTTCGTGTACCTTGGGAACAAAGTGAGGCATTCTTGTTCGGTGTGGCGGATTTGGCACAGCTCGACCCGAGCTTGGATAGCTGGCCTTTGGATAAGAACGGTATAGAGGAGATTATAGCTACAGGAGAATTCAGCAAGATTTCAGGAGCTGTAGACGAAGACGCGGAAGATGGTCCTCAAAATTTACGTGGATTCCATACGGCGGAAAAGATGTTATTCTTAGACGGCGAGCCTCGTGATCTGGAAACAAGCCCGTTCGCAAAGAATGAATTGGAGTATTTGAAGTTAGTGTCCGAACGTATGTTATCTGATACTCAAGACTTATACAATGGTTGGTTGAAAGGCTTAGGAACTTCGGATGTTCCTTCTTCTTATGCGGAGGCTATGAAGAAACATGACGGTTCTGCCTATTCCATTGGTAATGTTTATCAGGCGATTGAGCTTATGCTGAATGGAAATAATGGTATGGCCGGAATCTCCAATGAAGTAGGTTCCGCTAAGATAACTGACCCGGTGACCGCATGGAATGGAAGTAATAAAGACGCTACTGACCCGAATAACCCCGGTGTCTTGGCTGTAGAGTCTTGGTATAGCTGGAATTCCTTGGACGACTATAAGAACAATATCGTAAGTATCAAGAACGCTTATTTCGGCGGTCGTGATTTGGATGAGGAATCCGCTTCCGAGAGTAGCTTGCATGCGTTGACTAAAATGATTAATCCTACGTTGGATAGTTTGATGGTAGTTCAAATTGATAAGACAATCGACGCTATCAATGCGATCGGCTATCCTTTCCGTAACAATCTAGGGGATACGGAGCATATCAATACGGCTACAGAAGCTTGCGCTGATTTAACGACAGGTTTGGGCGTTGTTAAGTCTAAGTTCACGAACTAATCGGACAAGCCGATACGATGAAACGAAGATTACTTCTATTATTCGCTTTATCCGGTAGTCTGCTGTGTAGTTGCGAATCCGAGGACTTGGAAAATTGGCAGGTTAAGAAACCCAATGGGCAGGTAGCTTCCGAGAAGGAGTTGTCCGCGGGTATCTCAACCATTTTCTCCAATGCCCCGGATGCGTACGATACGCAGGCAAACTGGGTTACGGGCGAATTAGAGACGCGATTTAATCGTGGTGATGGATTGTACGACGATGCTCGCGGTGTTGAGAATGTGGATGGTGGAGGACTAGGGCCGCTTTATGCCGGATATTCTTGCGGTTCCTGTCATAAAAGTACCGGGCGGACCCGTCCGGCTATAGCTGATGGAGGTTCCGGCCCCGGCTTCTCATCCATGCTTATTTATATATCACGTAAAAGTGGCGGCTATTTTCAAGATTATGGCCGGGTACTACATGATCAAGCGATATACGGAACGAAACCGGAGGGAAGGGTTAAGATTACTACTACTTCCCAAAAATATACGTTTCCCGATGGGGAGGAATATGAGTTGGTCACTCCTCATTATGAGATAAAAGAATGGTATGCCGATAGTATCCCGATGTCGGATTTACGGATTTCCGTACGTCAACCCTTACGGCATGTCGGAATGGGGCAGATGATGGCGCTCGACTTGGATATGCTAAAGCAGATCGCCGCTAAAAGCAATTATCCGGAATATGGTATTAGTGGACGTATAAACTATGTGACGGAAAAGGGAAAGAAACAGATCGGTATCTCTGGTAATAAGGCGAATCATGCCGACTTAACGGTGGAATTGGGATTCTCTTCCGACCTCGGTGTAACGAACGATCGTTTCCCGCATGAGGTAGGAGAAGGACAGGGTAATATGATGGGTTTTGCCATGACCGGGGCGCAGGTCTCTACGGAAGATATGGAAGATGTGGATTTATACCTCCAGACCTTGGGGGTACCCGCCCGTCGGAATGTGGATGATCCTACGGTTCTTCAAGGAGAGCAACTTTTCTATCAAGCGAAATGTCATTTATGCCATGTGACTTCCTTGAAGACACGCCCTCGCGGATCTGTCCTTTTGAATAATACGGAATTGCCTCAATTAGGTAATCAGGTGATCCATCCTTATTCGGACTTTTTATTGCATGATATGGGTGTTGAGCTAGGGGATGATTATCCCAGTGGCTTGGCCAACGGTAATGAATGGAGGACTACCCCGTTATGGGGATTGGGATTACAAGAGGTCGTAAACGGCCATACCTATTATTTACATGATGGCCGTGCCCGGAACCTGACGGAGGCTATTATGTGGCATGGTGGGGAAGGAGCTGCGTCGCGTACCCTATTCTCTCGCATGACAAAAGACGAGCGGGCCGCTCTGATTAAATTCCTACAAAGTTTATAAATAAATAACGCATAGAATCGAAATGAAAAAAATATATAGGACGTTGCTTGTGGTGCTTCTATCAGCAGGTGTTTTCTCCGTGAAAGCTCAAGATACAAAGAAAGAGATGGATGATAAATATGTAGAGAACGATGTGGTTTCACTAGCGGGAAAGAAGGGCTTTTCTTTTTCTACCAAGGCCGGTGATTTTTTGTTTAAGCCCTATGCGTTGGTACAGGCAAGCGCTTGCTACAACCGATATGACGACCAAGGGCTGGAAAGCCATTATGCCAAGAGCGTAGCGAACTCCGGTTTCGCGATCCCTAACGCTATTCTCGGTTTTACGGGTAAGGCTTTTGGACGGGTTACTTTCAATTTATCGCTGAATGCCGCTAAGAGTGGAGGTGCCTTATTGCAACAGGCTTGGTTCGACGTAGCGATTAAGGAGTCGTTTCGTATCCGTGTCGGTAAGTTCAAGACACCGTTTATGCATGGCTATTTAAGTACTTTGGGGGAGACGTTGTTTCCGGTACTGCCTTATTCCGCTTCCCAATCCGTATTGCTTCCTTACGACGTGAATTATGTCATACCGAATATGTCCACGGGATTCGACTTGGGTGTACAGGTACATGGTTTGATCCATGATAAATGGATTTATCAAGTCGGTATTTTTAATGGTACGGGTATCGACGTGAATTTGGCGACTAAGACAAACTGCGATGATCATAAATGGTTGCCTTCGCTGTTATATGCGGGTCGTCTGGCCTTTATGCCGAAGGGGGAGATGCCAACGTCTCAAGGCTCACCGGAGAATCTGAACGACGATAAGATGTCTATCGCCGTATCTGCCTCTTATAATGCGGAGGCCGAGTTCTTGACCAGTAGCGACACCCGTGTGGGCGTTGAGTTCGCATGGATCAAGAACCGCTGGTATGTGGCTGCCGAAGGTTACTATATGAATATGCATTTTACCAAGATCATGCAAAAGCCGGATAAGAATTTCTGGGGAGCTTACGCTCAATTGGGCTATTTCATCACTCCGAAATTGCAGGGTGCTTTGCGATATGATTTCTATGATCGTAACGCTACGGATGAGGGTGGTTTGTTGAATATGCCCGCCGCTGGTTTGAATTATTATTTCTTTAATAATAATTTGAAGCTACAGGTTATGTATCAATATCTAGGTCGTAGCGGTCATGCTACGCAGAATGACCGGGATGAGGACGCTATTGGATTGGCTCGTCACTCCGCTACGGCTATGTTGCAGTTCACGTTCTAATCTTTGGGTATGAAACGATATAGTCAATATATAATGTATGCCTTATTCCTGTTATTCGGGCTGGGTTGTGATGAGGGTAAGATTTATCCGGATGAGACGGTTGATTCCGGGCGAACCGCTACCGTGTCACTTTCTTTCACTGGCCTGAAAGCTTGGCCGAAGGAGAATATGCTCTCGTTATGTGCTTTTGGCGAGGATAAGTCGAAACCTTTGCAAACCCAGCGTATCAGTAAGCCGGCGGAAGACGGCAAAAGACTAAAACTCCGATTGAATAATGTCACTCCGGATACGAGGAGTATAGAGGTCGCTGTGATTAGTAGGGGATTGCGGTTGGTTTACTCCTATTATACGTCTCCGGTGGATGATTCGGACGAACCGCTTGATTTGTCTGTCGGCGAATTGGATTTAGCGAGCTTCAAACGTATACAAGCGCAGGTGTTCGACTTGAATTGCTTGTCATGTCATGGAGGAGGATCGGGATTGGCCGGTCAGCTGGATCTTAGGGACGATGTGGCTTATAAATCTTTAGTGAACGTAAAGGCGCCCCTTTCGGAAGAGGGTAAGAACTACGTGACCCCGGGTAATATAAACAATAGTTTCTTGCTGGATATATTGGAGAATAATCCGGTACATAAGGATATGTTCAATAGTTCCGGGAAACAGGAGGTCCTTGCTTTGATCCAAGGTTGGATCTTAGGAGGGGCATTGGATAATTGATAAGAAAGAAAATGATGAATTATACGAGGAGGATAGATACGGATAAAGCGGTAGAAATGCAAATCTCTTCATTCACGGGTAAAGGTGGAACAACGGAATATCAGGTGATGGTATCGATCACGGACCCTTGTTTGTCTTTCGTGGAGCAATTGCAAAACCTTTTGCGGGTTTATGTGACTGTCGTGAAGGAAGAGCTATCGAATGACGCTACCGCCGTTTTCCGCCGTTATTTTTTAAGTGACGCAGCTAATCAGACGGATAGCGTGATGGAGTGGGAGTGCGAGAGCGCCTTTTGCCCGCTCTCTATCGTTCAGCAGCCGCCTTTGAATGGAACAAAGATCGCTATGTGGACCTATTTGCAAACGGGGATGTCGGTACAAACGTACGATTCCGGTTTACTGGAAGCGTCGCATAACGGTTATAGGCACCTCTGGGGGGGAGGTGCCTTCAATAAGGCGGCCAATTCGGAATACCAGACCCGGCTTTTATTGAATGACTATGTGATGCAATTGATGGGGCAGCGTTGTACGTTGGCCTCTCATTGTGTCCGTACTTGGTTCTTTGTGCAAAACGTAGACGTGAATTACGCCGGTGTGGTGAAAGCCCGGAAAGAAGTTTTTATCACGCAGAATCTTACGGAGAAGACGCATTATATTGCTAGCACGGGTATCGAGGGACGTCATGCCGATCCTTCGGTGTTGGTACAGATGGACAGTTATGCGGTGGATGGGTTGGAGCCGGGGCAGATTCAGTTCCTTTACGCTCCCACGCACTTGAATCCTACTTATGAATATGGGGTAACCTTCGAGCGGGGTACGGCTGTTACGTATGGGGATCGTAAACAGGTCTTCATCTCGGGTACGGCGAGTATCGATAACCGGGGAGAGATTGTCTATCCGGGCGATATCGTAAAACAAACCGAGCGGATGATGGAAAATATCAGCGTGTTGCTGAAAGAGGCGGACGCTACTACTCGTGATATTACGCAGGCGATCACCTATTTGAGAGATATGGCTGATTATGCGGTGGTTAAGAAGTATTTTGAGGCGCATTACCCGGATTTGCCACATTTGATAGTCTTGGCCCCCGTTTGCCGTCCCGGATGGTTGATAGAGACTGAGTGTATAGCGGTCGTGCCGACGGAGTCGTCCTTTAAGCCTTTGTGAAATAATAATAAATGTACGAGATATGGAAGAAAAAGGAGTATATTTGGCTATTCAAACACCAAGACAAGTTAGAAAGAAGCCTATGTATAAAAATGGAATGTACCGGGAAACCGATAAAATGAGTGATCTGATCTGCGAGAACTATCCGATGGTTTTAGTCATGAGCCGCTTTGGTATAGCGCTCGGGTTCGGAGAGAAGAATATCGGGGAGGTTTGCCGGCAGAATGGGGTGGATGCTTGTACTTTCCTGACGGTCGTGAATTTCTTGGTCGAGGAAGTGAATACGCCTGTCGAGAATATCAGCAAATGCCTGTCGATCGAGAACTTGATCCGCTATTTGCATAATGCCCATGATTACTTCTTGAACTTCCGCTTGCCACATATCCGTCGTAAATTGGTAGACGCTATATCCGGGTGCCCGGAGGATGTCGCTTTTGTGATCACGAAGTTTTTCGATGAGTATGCGGAGGAGGTAAATAAACATATGTCTTATGAGGAACGTGCTGTTTTCCCTTATGTCCGTAATTTGTTGGAAGGAAAGAGAGATCCGAAATACAATATTACGATCTTCCGTAAGCGTCATGATCAGATCGAGATGAAGATCACGGAGTTGAAAAATATCCTGATCAAATACTATCCGGGAGCGGGTACGAATATGCTGAATAGTGTCTTGTTCGATATTTTTGCCACGGAGGAAGACTTGGCTTCACATACCCGTGTGGAGGATTATTTGTTTGTACCGGCCATATTGGCTTTGGAAAAACAATTATAAGCATGAATCGATGAGTACAAATCTAAAGATTGCGATAGCCGAACCTTCTGTTATCATAAGGAGCGGACTGGAGAACCTGTTGAAACGGTTACCGGGTTTCCGTATCCAGATGGTGGAGATTCATTCGGTGGAATCTCTTTTCGACTCGCTTCGTATGCACAAACCGGATGTGTTGATCGTGAATCCGGCTTTGCCCGGCTATTTCACGTTGCAACATTTGAAGGAGGAAAGCGGCTGTGCCGAGATGAAATGTATCGCTTTATTATATTCTGTCTCAGACAGTGTGTTATTGCGTTCTTATGATGAACAAATTAACATATACGATAGCCCTGATGAGATCAAGCACAAATTGGAACGGTTGAACGCCGAGGTACTTCCGGATGACGAGCCGGAAGGGGATGACGAGCAACAATCGTTAAGCTCGAGGGAAAAAGAGATCGTAGTCTGCGTCGTGAAGGGAATGACAAACCGGGAGATAGCGGATCGTTTGTTTCTTTCTACGCATACGGTCATCACCCACCGCCGTAATATCGCTCGGAAACTTCAAATTCATAGTGCCAGCGGTCTTACGATCTATGCGATTGTCAATAAGCTGGTCGAATTAGGCGACATTAAACAGTAATCGTATATTTATAAGTAAGTTAAAGGGAATGTGGATAAGCGATAAAAGCGCCTTCCGCATTCCCTCTACTATTAATATAATTAAATTTAATGATCATATCTTATTAACGCTTATCGAAAACTAAAACCCGTTTATTCCTGTTTCTTCTTCAAATCATTAAGCTTATAAGAAATGAAGAAAGCATTTTTACTTGGATTAGCATTGTTATTTTCCTTATCTATGAGCGCACAGCATTTCGCGTTGAAGAACAATCTTCTCTACGACGCGACTACGACTCCGAACTTAGGATTCGAGGTGGGCTTAAGCAAAAAGGTTACATTGGATGTCTCGGCGGGATATAATCCTTTCAAGTTCAATGACGGTAAGAAACTGAAGCATTGGCTTGTCATGCCGGAAGTGCGTTATTGGACTTGCGAGAAATTCAACGGTACGTTTATTGGCGTGCATGCGTTGGGCGGACAGTATAATATCGCCGGGATTAAATTACCCTTTGGCATATTCCCTAATTTGAAGGATCATCGTTATGATGGTTATTTGTACGGTGGCGGACTTACGTTGGGACATCAATGGATACTGAATAAGCGTTGGAGTATAGAAGCCGCTATCGGCGCCGGTTATGCCCGTGTACATTATGATAAGTATAATTGCGGGGAATGTGGCTCCAAGATCGAGACCAAGAACTCGAACTATTGGGGTGTAACGAAAGCGGCCCTTTCTATCATTTATTTTATCCACTAAAAAACGATCTAGAGAGATATGAGACATTTATTGAGTATATGTATCGCTTTATTGTTCCTCGGAGGTGTGAGCCTACAGGCACAGAACGGTGTGCGGGGAACTGTTAGTTTCGAGAATGTAAGCGCAAGGAAGGACGGAAGCCAGCTTATGATGAATTTTACGACCAATCTGAGTAATCTGCGTTTGAAATCCCAAGAGATGGTCATACTGACACCGGTATTGCAATCGGTGGATAAATCGCAGTCTTACCAGTTTAACCCGATCGTGATTACCGGGCGGGCACGTATGAAGGCGTTGAACCGTGAGTTGGGTTTCGATAGTTATGAATTTCCCCAAACTCCTAGCTTGATTATCCGTCAGACGAAGAAGGGGCCGGAATTGATTCCGGTGGAATTGTCCGTACCCTATGCGGGATGGATGCGAAACGCTACCTTGATGGTGGATGAGAATACCACGGGATGCGCTTCTTGTGAGGTCTCAAATGACATCTATGGGGTGATGAGCCGTGTATTGCCTCCGTTAGCCCCTCCCGTTTATGAGCTTAGCTATGTTACTCCTCCGGTAGAACCTGTGAAACAACGGAGCGAGACGCATTCCGCTTATTTAAACTTTGAGGTAGGCAAGTCCGTATTGTTACGTGATTTCAAAGATAACGCTACCGTGCTGAATGAGGTGAATAAGATTGTAACGGAAGTCCGTAACGATAAGAATCTAAGCTTTACCGAATTTAAGGTTACCGGATACGCTTCCCCGGAAGGTGGCTACGATTATAATATGAGATTGTCCGAGAGTCGTGCCAAGGCTTTTGTCGCTTACATGAAAGATAAGGAGAAGATGGATCCTTCCTTGATGAAAGTGAATTGGATGGGTGAGGATTGGATCGGATTGCGTCAAGAGGTTACGAAATCAGATTTGGCGAATAAGAAGGAGATTCTGGAGATCTTGGATATTCAAGATATAAACAAGCGCAAGGCTAAACTACATGCCTTGAACGGAGGTCGGACTTATAAGATATTATTGGATAAATACTATCCTCCTTTAAGACGTATTGATTATACCTTGGCTTATATCGCACGTCCGTTCGACGTGAACGAGGCCAAGCAAGTGATCAAAACGAAACCTCAATATTTAAGTTTGAATGAGATGTTCTTGGTAGCCAATTCTTATGATAAAGGTAGCGATCAGTTCAAGGAGGTATTCGATATCGCCGTTCGTCTTTATCCGACCGACCCGATCGCTCAATTAAATACGGCGGCCCTTGAGATTGAGACTGGTGCTTACGATCCGGCCATCAGTCGTTTGCAAGGTATTAATTTGCCGGAAGCATGGAATAACCTAGGTGTCGCTTATGCGATGAAGAAGGATTATACGACCGCTATGCAATATTTCGATCAAGCTGCCCAAGCCGGCATGCAGGATGCCGCCGCGAACCGGGATGAGCTGGCCGCTTGGTTGGCCGAGCAATAATGGAGATACTTACCTTCGAATATAAAAAAAGCCCCCGTTTCCGGAGGCTTTTTTTGTGCTTATAATTTAGCTTTCCATTCATTCATCAACTCGGTAATGGTTTCCCGTACCGAAGTGATCTTATTCGCTCGCCAAGCGTTACTGCCGGCGAAAGCGTATCCATTCTCGAAATTCCCTTTGAAGGCGTTGTACAAGGCGGTGACGATACAATACGGGCTGCGTGATATATCGCACGTCTTGATACAGTTGAAGGGACAAGCTTTCGGTTGCTTGATTCCCGCCTTCACTTTCTCAAGGAAACTGCAATGGATGGCTCGTCCGGGCATGCCGACGGGACTTTTGATGATCTCTATGTCCTTCTCCTCTGCCTGTATATAGGTCTGTTTGAAGGCTTCCGAGGCATCGCATTCCGTGGTGGTAACGAACCGGGTTCCTAACTGAACGCCTGATGCTCCAAGGTCTATCATGCGTTTGATATCTTCACCCGTATAAATGCCTCCTGCCGCAATTACCGGGATCTTTTTGTCGTATTTCTGCTCGAAATGAGAGACTTCCTCTACGACTTGAGGTAATAATTCTTCCAATGAGAAATGCTGGTCTTCCAACTGGTTTTCCTTATATCCCAGATGTCCACCCGCTTTCGGGCCTTCTAGTACCACCGCATCCGGAAGATAATCATAGTTATTCTTCCATTTCTCGCAGATGATGCGTACGGCACGTGCGCTGGAAACGATGGGAACCAGCTTGGTGACGCTATCTTTCTTGAGGAAAGAAGGCAAGTCCAAAGGCAGTCCGGCACCGCTGAAAATGATGTCTACCTTTTCCGCTATACTGGTTTTCACCAATTCGGCGAAGTCGGAAAGAGCCACCATTACGTTTACGCCGATGATACCTTTCGCTTTTTCCCGGGCCTTGCGGATCTCTTCCGCTAACCCGAGATTCCCAGCTTCCGTATAATTGCTGGGTGACAATTTCTTATATAAAAGTCCGAGACCGGCTGCGGAGATAACGCCGATCCCACCTTCATTTGCAACGGCCGAGGCTAAGCCGGAAAGAGAGATGCCTACGCCCATTCCACCTTGGATGATTGGAATACGAGCCTTTAGGTCTCCGATTGTTAATGTCTTCATTAAAAAAATAAATATAGTGTTTCAATAATCGAGGCAAAGGTAGCACAATATCCCAATAAATGTGCGAAATGGACCAGAATTATCGCGCAAATATTCTAGTCATGTGCAATGTATGGAACGAACCGATTATTTTATGTAAATTCGTCCCTGAATAATTAGGCAAGACGTCTGTAACAGGATTGTAATGTATGTGAAACGGGTGTGAAACAGGAGCGTTGTAACTTTGCGACGCAAATATAGTTTTTATAGTTAGGAATGAAATTAGGAAAAGTTATAGCGCTCATGTTAGTGCTGCTTCCATTCAGTATGGGAGCGCAGGAGGTGGATCAGTCGGTGGAAAAACGTATCGATTCCTTGGCTACGGAAGTGACTACCTTGGATAAGGTAGTCCAGAAGCTAAGCAAATTCAAGGTTTCCGCTTATATCCAAGGACAATACCAATATGGACAGGAGGACGCTACCTTGAAAGTGGGCGATAAGAACGAGAACTTGGATAAAGGGTTTAACCGGATCGGTATCCGCCGGGGGCGTATGAAGTTTGAGTACAATGATGGGATCGGAACAGGTGCTGTCCAGATCGAGGTGAATGATAAGGGAGTAAGTTTCCGTGATCTGTATATCGGTATCAAGGACCCTTGGACGAAGCGTAGCCAGTTGATGGCTGGTGTGTTCAACCGTCCTTTCGGTTATGAGGTCTGTTATTCCACGAGTTCTCTCGAATCTCCGGAGAGAGCGACTATTATCCAGTATTTCTTCCCGGATGAGCGTGACTTGGGAGCGATGCTTACCTTACGTACCAAGACTACCAGCCCATTGAGTTTCTTGCGATTGGATGCCGGTCTGTTTGCCGGAAACAGTATTAACCGGGAGACGGATAGCCGGAAAGATTTCATCGGGCGTCTGGGTGCCGAGAAGGCGATAGGCGACTGGGGAAAATGGGGAGCCGGTTTCTCCTATTACCATGGTTTTGTCTACAACCCGACTACCGAGGCGTATGAGATGCGTGGCAATCATTTCGTTAAGAGGGATATGGGAGAGACGGGTACTTATATGAAGCGCCAGTATTTAGGTTTGGATGGACAGTTTAGTTTTCTTTCATCTTTAGGAAAGACCACTCTCCGTGCGGAAGGTTTAATCGGTACCCAACCCGGTATCGCCGGGAGCAGTAAAAGCCCGAACTACAGTACCCGACCGGAGAATTTGCCGGAAAATTCTTTGTTCAAGCGTCCTTTCCTTGGTTACTTCTTTTATTTGGTACAGGATATAGGCGCCTCTCCTTTCTCCGCCGTATTGAAATATGACGTTTACGATCCGAATACGAAGGTGAGTGGAAATGAGGTAGGGGCGGAAAATAGCTTCACCTCAAAAACCGACTTGGCTCAAAGCACGATAGGTATTGGCGGTATCTATAATTTCAATAAACATATCCGTCTACAAGCTTACTACGAGTTTAACTTCAATGAGAAAAGTAACCTCGTGAAGGGCTACGAGAACGACCGGAAGGATAATGTATTGACAGTCCGTCTTCAATATAAGTTTTAATTCATAGGATTGTAATATCTGTTTCATCCCATTGAAATACCGAAGTATTTATTTTGTATCGTAAATAAAAGATAAATACAAAGTAATGAAGAAGACGATTTTATTAGCTGCCATGGCAGCGTGTTTGTTTGCTACGAATGTGTTTGCCCAGAAGATAAAGGGTAGCGATACTTGTTTGCCTCTTACCCAGACTGAAGCCGAGAATTTCATGAATAAGAACAAAGCCGCTAAGATAACGGTGACGGGTGGTGGCTCCGGCGTGGGGATCTCCGCTTTGATGGAAGGCACTACGGATATAGCGATGGCTTCCCGTAAGATGAAATTCGACGAGCGCATGAAGTTGCAAGAAGCCGGAAAGAAAACGAAAGAGGAGGTGATCGCCTACGACGCTCTGGCTGTTGTCGTGCATCCTTCCAACAAGGTATCCAATCTGACCCGGGAGCAATTGGAAGGCATTTTTACCGGCAAGATTAAGAATTGGAAAGAAGTGGGTGGTGCGGATATGAAGATCGTGGCCTATTCCCGCGAGACTTCTTCCGGAACCTACGAGTTCTTCAAGGAGAGCGTGTTGAAAAATAAGAACTATATGAACGGTATCTTGAGCATGCCGGCTACAGGTGCCATTATACAAAGCGTAAGCCAGACGAAAGGAGCCATTGGCTATGTAGGTCTTGCTTATTTGAATAAAGAAGTGAAGCCGATCCATGTATCGTATGATGCCGGAAAATCCTACGTGGAGCCTTCGTTGGAGAACGCGAGGAATAAGACCTATCCGGTTGTCCGTCCGTTGTTCTACTACTATGAGACGAAGAATGCCTCAAAGGTGCGACCGTTCATCGATTATGTGATGTCTGCCGAAGGACAAGCGACGGTGAAGAAGGTTGGTTATATCCCGGTAAAGTAAGCGGAGAATCCGGACAGCGTTGTATGAGCACATCATACAACGCTGTCTAAGGTGCTTCGACAGTACTATCTAAGGTGTTAAGACAACGCTGTCTTATGTGTTGGGATAAGATTGTCCGTCCGTCTCTTCCAGAAACTGATCCATATACAGATTCTCGCCATCCCATACGATATAAGAGAAGAATTGCATCCAATCCCCGGCTATGAGAATACGGGAGGTACGGCTTAACATCAAGTCCAACATGATGTGGCGATGGCCGAAAATGAAGAAGTTTATATCGGGATGCGTCTTTAGATATTCCTTGGCGAAAACAACCATATATTCTGCGTCTTCCCCTTGATACTTTTTAGCCTCTTGCTTTTCCAGTCCGCTCTTCCGGCTGTTGAGCGACCAGCCTAAAGCGAACCCGAACGTCCAGCGGGGATGTATTCCCGCATATAACCATTGGCAGAACTTGTTCCGGAAAATAGCCCTGATCAGACGGAATGCCTTACTCCGGAAATCTACCTCATCGCCATGCCCGAGGAAGAAACGTTTCCCCAATAAATCGACTGTCAAGGTATCCCGATGGATGATGGCGCCTATCTCTTTCGGCAAGTAGTCGAACATCCAGATGTCATGGTTACCGATAAAGATATGTATTTCTATACCTCTGTCCGCTAACTCGGCCAATTTCCCCAGAAAACGTACATGGCCTTTCGGCACGACGTATTTGTATTCGTACCAATAGTCGAATAGATCTCCCAGAAACCAAATGGCGGAAGCGTCTTCCTTGATGCTATCCAGCCAACGTACCAGTTTCTTCTCGATGGCTAAAGGGTCCTTGTGGAAACGGGCTCCCAGATGTGCGTCTGAGGCGAAATATATTTTCATAGAAAACCTAATTCCAGTTTAGCCTCCTCCGTCATCATGTCCTTGTCCCATTCCGGCTCGAAGACGAGGTTTACCTCTACATTGTTCACCCCATCGACCGCTTCTACCTTCATACGGACATCTTCCAATATGAAATCGGCCGCCGGACAGTTCGGGGCGGTGAGGGTCATATCGATGCGTACATTTTTTTCCTCATCGATATCTACCTTATATATAAGCCCAAGATCGTATACGTTTACGGGTATTTCCGGGTCGTATACCGTCTTCAGCATAGCGACGATCGCTTCTTCTGTTTGGAGAAATTCGTTGTTCATCTTCTTTTGTTTTATACGCGAATATACATTAATACTTCTATATACTAAACCGGGGGAAAAGAGAATTTGTTTCACCGGATCAGCCTTCCTTCGTCTGCATAGCTATAATAGCCGCTATCGGACAGGATGATATGGTCCAGTATCCTAATATCCATCAGCTTCGCCGCCTTTTGGATACGCTCGGTCAAGGCATCGTCGTGCGTACTGGGGCGGAGGCTACCGGATGGATGATTATGGCATAGGATTATACCGGAGGCCAAGGCGTTGATCGCCGCTTTTAATACCAAACGGATATCCACGGAAGTCTGGTTTACTCCGCCCTGACTGATTTTTACCTTTTGTATCACCTTATTTAATGGATTGGTTAGAGCGATCCAGAGTTCCTCATAAGGTAAATCGCATAGTTGGGTACGGAATAGGAGATAGGAGTCTTTGCTGCTTCGGATAGCATCTTGAGGAGACGCCTCTGAGGTTTCCCGCCGTTTCCCTAGTTCCATAGCGGCGCAGATCGTGACCGCCTTCGCCTCTCCGATACCTTTAAAGCCGGAAGTTAATTCTTTGATGGAACGTTTACCCAATGTATTCAGATTGTTGTTTACGGAGTGAAGTATCCGTTGAGAGAGTTGTACGGCCGTCTCCTCATTGTTGCCGGATCCGATCAGTATGGCGATCAATTCGGCATCGCTTAATACGGAAGCGCCTTTTTGAAGCATTTTCTCACGGGGCCTGTCTTCTTCGGCCCATTCCTTGATGGAAAGTTTTCCTGTCTTTTCTTTCATAGTCGGGAAAGGTTTATGATTTGGTTAAAAAAATAGTTCCCGCCTGCTTATCAAGCGGGAACCGTATATTTTGACAAGACCCGGATTACTCGCGGATACGGCCTACGTAAGAACCATCAGTCGTATTGATCTCGATAACCTCGCCCTCGTTGATGAACAACGGAACGCGAACTTCCGCACCAGTCTCTACGGTTGCCGGTTTCAAGGTGTTAGTAGCAGTGTCACCTTTAATACCCGGTTCTGTATAAGTAACTTTTAATTGAACTTTTGTAGGCATGTCGGCGAAAAGAACCGTATCGGTAGATGCATCAGAAACAACGTCTACAATTTCTCCCTCTTTCATGAAATCAACGCCGTTGATCAAGTTTTTGTCGATGATCACGTCATCGAATGTCTCTTGGTTCATGAAATGATAATGCTCGCCTTCCGTATAAGTGAACTGATACGGGCGACGTTCTACGCGTACATCTTCCAACTTCTCACCGATATTGAAACGACGCTCGATCTGACCGCCTTTTACAACATCTTTCAATGTGGTACGCATGATGGTATTACCTTTACCCGGTTTTACGTGAAGGAAATCGACGCAGAAATAGAGTTTTCCGTCCAAACGGATACAAGTTCCTTTCTTAATGTCTTGTGAATTGATCATATTTATTTTCTTTATTTATAATGTTATAGAGTAATCCTTAACGATTTTCGGGGGCAAAAGTAGTACATTCCTGCTAAAGTAGCAAAAAGTTTTGCGTATTTATATGGAAAAATAGTTGCAAATCAACCGAATAACCGGAACCAAGACCGCTGTCATGATACCCATCAAGCCAATCGCCAGTCCGCTTAATGCTCCTTCGATGGCCCCGATTTGAATGGCCGCTGCTGTTCCTACTCCATGGGAGGAAGCCCCTAACGCCAGTCCTTTAGCGATATGGCTATCTATTCCCAGTACCCTCATCACGATAGGGCCCACTATACTGCCAAAGATTCCTACCGCTACGACGATGACGGCGGTAAGTGAAGGTATGCCGCCCGCTTTCTCCGCTATCCCCATAGCGATCGGGGTGGTGACGGATTTCGGTTGGAGCGTGGCGATCAACGCTTGGTCGGCTCCCATCAATTTACCGATGATGATTACGCTTACGATTCCGACAATGGCCCCGACAAATACGGAAGTCAAGATCGAAACGACATTTCCCTTTAGATATTGGATTTGCTCATATAACACATAGCCAAGGGCCACTACGGAAGGCCCCAGCATAAAATGGATCAAATGACTGCTTTGCTGGAACGACTCATATTGAATGCCTAGGACTTCCAGTACCACGATAATCACGAAGATGGTCGTAAGCAAAGGATGCAAAAGACTGATATGGACTTTCTTGTAAAGAGCCAAGGAAGTCAGGTAGGTACCAATTACCAAGGTAAGAGCGAAAATCTCGGAATGCGCCAGATTATCCATGGTCTATTTCCCCTTTTCCAGTTTTTGTTGCACCAACGCTACGCTGGCGATGACTAAAATTGTACTTACTACGGAAGCGATCAGCAGGACTGCCCAATACTCGGAGATGATCCCGAAGGAATTCATAAGCCCTACACCAGCTGGAACGAAGAATAATCCCATGTTTTGGGTAAGAACCGTGGAAAGACGTTTCACCTTTTCAGGTTTTACTTTCTTGAACGCGAGGGCTAAAAATAATAGCACCATCCCAATTACGCTACCCGGTATGAAACCGTCGATAAAGTAGCTGATAAACTCTCCCGTGAAATAGAAGAAGAGAATGTAAAATGCTTCTGTTAGCATAGTTTTTCTACCTTTTTTGATAACCGCTACAAAGATAACAGCTATTTCGTAGATATGTTCTATAACATATTATTTTAACATTGTAGGGACGGCGTCCGTCCCCCCGTGGTATCAAGCTAACGCGGAAGTAATGAACATATAAATCATCATACCGATAATATCGTTGGTAATGGTGATAAACGGCCCGGTCGCCAAGGCCGGATCTATCTTCATCTTATCTAAGGTCATGGGAACTAACGTGCCGAATATACTGGCGAACATTACGACGGCGAATAGGCTTAAAGATACGGAGGCCGTAATCCCCCGGTCTCCCAGCATGAAGAAGTTGTAAATGAACACGACCAGACTGATAATGCTGGCATTGATTAACGAAACTACGGACTCTTTTAGGATTTGCGGTACGATATTCCCTTCCTTCAAGGTATTGTTTGCCAAGCCTTGTACCACGATAGCGGAAGATTGTATGCCTACGTTTCCACCGGTACCACCGATCAGCGGGATAAATAGCGCCATCTTCGGGTTAGTGGCGAAACTGCTCTCGAAACCACCGAGGATAACGGAGTTTCCCAATCCTCCGATCATGCCGATCAGCAGCCAAGGTAGGCGGGCGGCGGTTTGGGTGAATACATTATCCGAGGTTTCCACGTCTTGCGAGATACCGGATGCCAACTGGTAATCACGCTCGTGTTGCTCGCGTACCTCATCCATAACGTCATCGATCGTGATACGTCCTACCAGACGTCCGATACTATCGACTACGGGCAAGGCTACCAAGTCGTATTTCTCGATCGTCTCCGTAACCTCCTCGATACTGTCGCTGTCGCGAACGGAGATCGGGTCTTTTTTCATGACATGCTTGATCTTGGAGACGGATGGGTGGGTAATCAGTTTCTGCAAGGGGAGCACGCCTTTCAAGCGCTCGTCGTCGTCCACTACATATACATAATAGATCTCGCTCATCTCCTCCGCTTGCTTGCGCATCTCGTCGATACATTTGGGCATACTCCAATTCTCGTTCACCACGATCATCTCGGTACCCATCAAACCGCCGGCGGTGTCCTCGTCGTATTTCAACAAGTCCACGATATCACCGGCCTGTTCTACGTCCTCGATATGCGAAAGGATCTCCTCTTGGGTATCCTCGTCCAACTCACGCATCAAGTCAACGGCATCATCCGTTTCCATGTTATCGACGAAACGCTTGGCGATAAGCTCATTGGGAAGTTCCTTCAATAACTTATGACGGTCTTCCTCATCCAACTCCATCAATACATCCGCCGCTTTGTCGCCATCCATCAATAGATAGAGATAAATGGCCTCTTGCAAGTTCAGTTCTTGATAAAGCTCGGCTATATCGGCAGGATACAGTTCATGAAGTACCTCCTGTGCCTTCGCGTCATCTTTGGCCTCGATGATGCTTTTCAGGTTCTCGATGTAATCTTTCGTCAGTTCGATCATTGGACTCTTATATTATTATAGGACATCACCAGCCTGCTTCTCCAGATGCTTTTGGCTGATCAAGGTCAGTTCCACGAATTGCTCCACGGATAACTGTTCCGGGCGCTTGTCGAATATCGGCAAGGCGTAATCCGGGCAATCTTTACCCAATAGGGGTTTCATGGAATTACGAAGCGTTTTTCTTCGTTGGTTGAATGAGGTCTTTACTACGGTCTTGAATAACTTCTCGTCGCATCCCAGCTCCTTGCGGTCGTTACGAGTCATTTTCAATACGGCGCTTTTCACCTTTGGAGGCGGATCGAATACTTTCTCACTGACAGTAAAGAGGTATTCCACGTCGTACCAAGCTTGAAGCAATACGCTCAAGATTCCGTACGTCTTGCTACCGGGACCTGCCGCTAGGCGTTCCGCTACCTCTTTTTGTAACATCCCCGAGCAGCAGGGAATCTGGTCCTTATAATCGAGGACTTTGAAGAATATCTGGCTGGAGATATTATAGGGATAATTACCGATCACACAAAACTGCCCCGGAAATAGCTTCGAGAGATCCAATTTCAGGAAATCCTCGGCGATGATACGTCCTTTCAGATCGGGGAAATTCTGGTTCAGGTAATCTACGGATTCCATGTCCAACTCGACAACGGTCAAATCATGTCCCGCCTCCAGCAAGAACTGGGTAAGGACTCCCATTCCCGGTCCGATTTCCAAGACCGGCAAGGATTTGAAAGTATCGAGTGTGTCCGCAATGCGCTGTGCTATTTGCAGATCCTTTAGGAAATGTTGCCCTAATGCTTTTTTTGGCTTAACTAATCTCATCCACTTTTCGGTGTAATGTGTTTGTTTTTAAATATTATGCTTATCTTTGCGGATGCACAAAAGTACAATAAATAATTTAAAGTTCCCTATACCTAATGGATTTTAAGAGCATTCTACGTACGTTTCTGAAGATAATTCTACCTTTAGCCTTCGGCTGTTTACTCCTTTGGTTTTTGTATCGGAAAATGGATATCACTGAGATTTGGCGAGTAGTCAAGGAGGGGGTTCGTTATGATATTATTCTGGTTTCTTTACTGTTCGGCTTGTTCGCCAATATCGTCCGTGGTTTACGGTGGGGATTGCTGATCAGTTCCTTGGGCGAGCGTTTCAAGATGAGTAACGTGATTTACGCCGTGTTGGGTAATTACGCGGTGAATCTGGTATTGCCCCGTGTCGGCGAGGTATGGCGTTGCGGCATGATCACGAAATACGATAAGATCTCGTTTACCAAGCTTTTAGGTACCTTGTTGATCGACCGTGTGAGCGATACGATCATGGTCGGTTTGATAACCTTGATGATATTCATATTTAATATAAGCTTCTTTACGAGTTTCTTCGCCAAGAACCCGGCTTTGCTCGAAGGGTTCCAATCCATGTTTAATTCGATATGGATTTACGTGGCGGTGATAATTTTTGTCGCTGTAATTTGGTTTGTATTCACTTATATGAGTAACTTTACGCTGGTACAGAAAGCCAAAGGCATGTTGAAGAATATATGGACCGGTATGAAGAGTATCTGGTACATGGAGCATAAGATGCGTTTCGTGATAGAGACGTTATTGATTTGGGGAGGTTATTTCTGTTACTTTTATATAACGTTCTATGCTTTCGACTTTACCAAGGACTTGGGTATCGTGGTCGGGCTGATCACGTTTACGATGAGTAGTATCGGCGTGGCGGTGCCTGTTCAAGGCGGTATCGGACCGTGGCATTTCATGGTGATCGCTACCTTGGTTTGTTTTGGCGTGAACGAGAATGACGCGGCGGCGTTCGCCTTGGTCGTTCATACGGTACAGACGGTATGGACTGGATTGTGCGGATTATTCGGCGTGGTGGCTTTGCCGCTCACCAACCGGGAGAACAAAGAGGCTCCGGTCGCTGTTTCGTGATGAATACAAGATATGTATTAAATATGAACTGAACTAAATTATTAACATCTATGTCAGCAGAAATCAAAGATCTATCTCCGAAGCATGTATGGGGTTATTTTTATGACCTTACGCAAATCCCCCGTCCGACCGGACATATGGAGGCAGTAACCCGTTTTATGATATCCTTTGGTAAAGGATTGGGACTGGAAACCCTGCAAGATGAGGTGGGTAACGTATTGATCCGTAAGCCGGCCACGCCCGGAATGGAAGGTCGTAAGACCGTGACATTGCAGTCTCATCTGGATATGGTTCCCCAAAAAAACTCTTCCGTAAAGCATGATTTCGAGAAAGATCCGATCGACGCTTACATAGACGGTGATTGGGTGACGGCCCGTGAGACGACTTTGGGGGCGGACAATGGCATGGGCGCCGCTCTGGCGATGGCCGTGTTAGCGGACAATAGCTTGCGTCACGGACCTATCGAGGCCCTGTTTACGATTGATGAGGAACAGGGAATGGACGGCGCTTTCGGCTTGAAGCCGCATTTCTTAAAGGGTGATATTTTATTGAATTGTGATTCCGAGAAGGAAGGGGAGTTGTTCGTAGGTTGCGCGGGTGGCGCTAACGTGAATGTCTCTTTCCAATTTAAGGAGGATACTTATATTCCGGAAGGTGACGTGGCTGTCAAGGTTAGCTTGGCTGGCTTGAAAGGTGGTCATTCCGGTGTGGATATTCATTTAGGGCGTGCGAATGCGAATAAGTTGATCTTCCGTTTCTTGAAAGAGGCGGTATGCGATTATGGCGCTCGTTTGTCTTCTGTGGCGGGTGGTTCCTTGCCTAACGCAATCCCTCGTGAGGCTTTTGCCGTGATAACGATTCCGGGTGATAACGTGGAGTCTCTTTGGGAGCTAGTGGCTGATTACCAAGATATGTTCCGTACGGAGTATATGGGTGTGGAGGATAAGATCGATTTCGTTGCGGAGATGGTTGAATTGCCGTCTACGTTGATTCCGGAGGAGATACAGGATGATTTGATCAATGCGATCGAGGGTTGCCAGAATGGTGTGATTAGCATGTTGCATGATTTCCCGGGTACGGTTGAGTCTTCCTCTAACTTGGCGATCGTGAAGACATCTGATGAGTTGATCGAGGTGAAAATCTTGGTGCGTAGCTCATCCGAGTCTCGCAGGGATTCTGTTTGCTCAAGTCTGGAAAGTGTATTCGCTTTGGCAGGGGCTAAGGTGGAGGAGTCCGGTCATTATAATGGCTGGCAGCCTAATATCAATTCCCCGATCTTGAACTTGATGAAATCTACCTATCTGGATTTATTTGGTAAGGAACCTGAGGTGAAGGTGATGCATGCCGGATTGGAATGCGGTATCATCCAAGGCGCTTATCCGGATATGGATATGGTTTCTATCGGACCGGATTTGGAATATCCGCACTCACCGGATGAGCGAGTGAATATTCATTCCGTACAGAAGATCTGGGAGTTTATTACAGCTACATTGGAGAGAATCTAAGGAACTCTTTCCTTATAGATAGTAGACAAGCCCTCCAGCCTTTGTTCTTCTAACCATTCGGTTAGCGAGAATAGGGCTGGAGGGCTTATTTTATAATTTCTCTATATCCTCAAGGGAGAGTCCGGTGCATTTTTGGATGATGAGAGGTGCGATTCCCTCGGCTTTCATGTTACGGGCCGTAGATTCTTTCCCTTTCAATATCCCTTTCTCCTCCGCGTAATCGATCGTATTCTTATAATCCCTGTATCGTTTCAGAGCCTCGTCGTATTGTATGCGCTCCTCTTTGCTGAGGTTTGCCACGTCGGCTACTTCCAGCAACTTGTCGAAGACCGCCTTTCTCGCCTTGAACGGCATTCTCTCTAAAGTGTCCATATGCTTCAATAAATAAATCCAACGTTCAAAATCGTTCTCGCACTCGTCCGGTTCTTTTTGGAAGTAGGGCAGCTCGAGGTAGACTTGCCGTATCCTGTCGCTGAACATCCTTCCGGTTTCCCTGTCCGCCAATATAACATCGGTCCGGAACTTTGAGTTCACGTCCATCTTGTAGTTAAGTAGGAATACCCCGTATACGGGTTGCAACGCGAATTTCCAGTCCTTCCCTCTTTGCCCTTGGTTACTGATGGCCCTCGCCAGATAGTACAGTCCCCTGTCGTGGAAATAGGGTTGTGCCCCGGTTTGCATCTCAACGACGAATAGGTTTCCGTTGCTATCCTTGCAATGCACGTCAAAAACGATTCCCCTGTCATCCAGCGTCTCGGGGGTCTGAATCGGGTTAAGGAACGTGATATCCTCAATGTCGTGCTCTCCGAAGAACAACTGGTTCAGGAAATCGATTAGTAACTCCTTGTGTACCTCCTGCCCGAATATCCGGTGAAAGCCGAAATCGGTGAAGGGATTGATAAATTTTCCCATAGTGTTTATAGGTTTTAGTGATTAATATGAAAGGGATGGTTCTTTTTCCATCTCTTGCGGTAAAGATACGCTTTTTATTTTTAACACGTACGTCTTTTTGAAAAAACATGTACGTGTTTCCGGAAAAAGACGTACGTGTTTTTTGAAGGTCATAATGTTGCCGTAATATCTAGGATCTTGAAGGAATCTCATGTCGTGAAAACGGTTGTTATCTTGACTTTTTGTTTGATATAAGGCTTAAATCGTGGCAATCCCTTTTTGCCGGTATTGTGAAATAGGGGGAAGGGGGAGACGATAATCGGGGTTTTATATAAAAAAGTACGGCCTTTTACGCACGATATACGACAAAAGCCTGCACATATAGTCGCGTTGGGTAACGCCTATACTGCCGTTGGGCATTATAAACAGTCACGAATAGGGTTGGCGGTAGTCGTGAATGGGTATTGTAACCCTGTTAGAACCCAGTCGTAACCCTATGGGATAGCCCGAAGAAGTCAATAGATATGAATTACGATGAATGAATTTCGCTAGAACGGAAGGCGGTTTTTTAGCATCTGCCTGTTAATTAGTTGATTGCTATTTTTTTCTTACTTATTTGGGAACGAGCTGTACCTTTGTTCGAAAAAATCGATTCTCCGGGAGTTAAGAATACAAAATGTCAACGTGTTACTTTTGGATAGATATATAAATGTACGTATGTACATTATTATAAAGGCGTAAAGTTTGTATGATTCATAAATACTATTATCGTGTAGAAACGACTAGTTTAAACGATCGATTCTTTTAGTCATTTGCAAAGGTACGCGTTTCTTCGACTTCTGCAACCCTTCCGGGCTATTTTTTTCACCCCTTATCCTCTTTCTTATCAATCAAATAGGCTATCCGTTACGAAATAACCGATTCCGTAAACGAACCTCTCTTTTCCTCCCTCAAAAAACGACTAATCTAGACGATCGTTTAGACTAGTCGTTTTTATGTGGTTTGGGGATCGGTTTAATAGAGCTAAGTATTTGATTATCTTAATAAACACTAGTATTAATATTAATTTCAGTATTATGAACAAAAAGTTTTCTACTTTGGCTGCTGTCTTCTTGGCAGTAAGTGCGCTTTCCACAAGTGCGGTAGCGAATGTGACGAACGGTAATTATTATCGTTTGAAATATAGCACGACTACCCCAACTTCAACCGAAAAATATTTGGGTGTGGATATAGCGAAGACGGATAGTGTCGTGCTGAATTCCAAGGCGACTGGCTCAACAGTCTCTGCGGGAACGGATACTCCGGATAATTTGTTGAGTGATCGTTATTTCTGGAAAGTCAACAAGACTATTGCGGCTAGCGGTGATTCATTGTTTACATTTACGAACAGAAAAACAGGAAAGGTATTGGCTTTCGACGCTAAGGAAGCGAATGCTATCATTTCTGGTGGTGCCGTAAATACTTGGGGATGGAAGGGGCATTCTTCTTCGGCTTCTGGAATTTATTCCGTATCTGGGGGTAATACTTATTATCTCGTAGAGGAGAGTGGCGTTGTAAAAGTAAAGAAACAGACAGGAGTTACCCCTCCCACAAGTGGTATGCTTGCGCTAGAGGAAGACGTACCTGCGGCAGCGAATATGTCTGCCAAGCAGTTGAATGAGAAAAATGGAGGTAAAGGTTTTGAGCTAGCGTTCTCTCCGGCTGCAAATGGTGAGAAAAATCTCTTCATAGAATCTATGTTAAGAGCGGAAGCTTTACATGATGGAAGTACGACTGGTACTTTCGAATTAGATTCTGATGCGGATCATGCTCCTGTTGTAAGTTCTCCTGCGGTTTTAGCTGGTGACACAGCTTTCTTCGCTGTTAGTGGCAAGGTTATTGAGAATGCGGCAAAACAAAAGGTACAATATTACTTGGTGGCTGATACTACTTATTTTACAGGATTGGGTACGACAGGTGTTGTGTTTACTCAAGATACGTTGAAAATAACGAAAGATGCCGCCGGAAAGATTACTAAAGTGGAGCCCGCTCCAGGACGTGTACTTAACGCTTATCGCTTTGTGACCTCGTATAATTATGATAAAGCCTCCATGAATATTGAGGTGGTTGGTTTACAGGCAAAGAAGACAAGCGGATATTACAAGGATGATGTGCAAGAGAAATCTCTTGCATCTGGTAAGTCTTGGTATGTATATGTGGCAGAATTGTCTGATCGGAAAGAGGTTTCTGTTATAGAAAATGCGACAGCTCCTTCTACAAAGATCACGTTTAAGACTGGCTCCGCAATCTCTGATCTGAATACGAAAGTAGCTTACGCCGTCCAGAAAGTGAAGGATGATGGTTCTTTGAGTAAGTATTATGGTGCTAATAATGCATCTACTAATAAGGATAGCCTGGATGTCGCTTCTGCCTTAGTTCCTGCTACACAGTATATCATGATTCATGAAGGTGAGAACAACTATTCTTTGTATAACAGAGCGTATGGTAATAAGCTTGAGGAGGCTTCTGGCGCTTACTATAAGACCGATAAAGAAGGTATCTATCGTATCAATGGTACGGATTATAAGTTGACAGCTCTTACTACCGCAGCTGGTGAAGCCGGCAAGTATGTTGGTTATAGACATTTCTCTGATTCAGAGGTAGCGAACACATCGTTTACTTTGCGTGTTCAATCTATCGCTGGCAATAGCATCTTCATTGCATCCAAGGATTCCTCTATTTTCGCCGCTAATAGCGATGGACAGTTCTTTACGGTGAAACCTTATGACTCTGAGAAGTTTGGTTATACATCGAAAGATTCCTTGAGCCGCACGGCTTATATGTTGGTTGAACGCTATGGTGACAGACATCTGGCCTATGATAAAGCGAATAAGTTTGTCTTGTCTAAAGAGGCTTATAATACGCAGAATGACACGGTGGTCGTATTCTTCCAGGCTACCGCCACTGAAGGTCAGTATTTGTTGGCTTATGCTCAAACAGATGAGACAAAGGGTAAGTTGGCATCCACTTCTATGGACGGTAACTATATTATCGCGAACATTACTACGGGTGCTATCGAGAAATCTGCTTCTACAGCGGTAGCTCCTACCGTATTCGTATTCGAGAATGAGAAGAATGAGTACCAAGCAGAGGCGGCAGGTCATAAGATCATTACTTTGGCTTCCGATGACGCTATGTCTATCACTCGTACGGATGACAATTTCGCTTCCTTGAAACGTGTCGGTCAATTGAGATCCGCTTTCGAGGCCGAGAACTTCGCTTTGTGGGTTGATACCGCAGATGCTACGGACGAGACGAAACCATTGTATTTTATCTCTACTAAGCAGGGTTTGGATTCTGCTACGGTAAAGGCCGGCAATAGCTTGTATATGGTAAGCGTAGAGGATTCTACGGCTAACGCTTATAAGTGGGAAGGTCTTTCTCGCGTAGCGTTTATCGAGGGTAAGTATGTGGCAGGCACTGATTCCTTGGAATTATATACCGCTACGGATACGGCTAAATATGTGAAGAAGCATGATAACGAGGCTAATTGGGCATTCGCTTTGAACCCGGATGGTGGCGTGTCTTTGCAGAACATGAAGTCAAATCAATATGTAGCTACTCGTAACGACGTATTGGTGATGGTTAAGAAGATGGATGAAGCCGCCATGTTTGGTGTTGCTAAATCTGAGGTAATCCCGACCTCAAATGGCACTATCGACGCTGTTGAGGGTGTGTCTGTGACAACTGATAACGGTACCGTAACTATCCAAGGTGCCGCAGGTAAATCAGTAGTTATCTCTAACATCTTAGGTAAGGTAGTCGCTGAGACAGTTCTTACATCTGATAACGTAACTATCGCCGTACCTGCCGGTATCGTAGCCGTAGCAGTTGAAGGTGAGACCGCTGTTAAGGTGGTAGTTAAATAATAAAGATATATAATTCTAAGATTCCCGTGCGGAGATTCGTCTTCAAGTAAACCGTGAGGTAGAACATGCGGGGATATTAATACTAAAGTAAAAAATTAAAGCTCTCCGTCAGTATTTCCGTGAGGCAAGAAAGCGGAAAAAGAATAAGCCCCGGTCGGTTTCTCGATCGGGGCTTTTTGTCTATTCTTTGTCGTTTTTATCTTTAAGTCTCAATCCGGTTCTAGCGTTGAGGGGAGAGATTACCGAGTGGCCTAAATCGCTTTCAAGTTGTTTGCGGGCGGCCTCTGCTGCTTTTCCTCCTTGTTTGGCGATAACTTCGTGTTCTTCGAGATGTTGCGGATTCTTTTCTTTGGCAGTTTTACCGGCCCACGTTTGATAGATGATATCTGTAAGGGTAGCAAACTGAACGCCCTCTTGTAGTCCGTGTCGTTTCCATTCATCGGTTAGGTCTTTACGTATCTCGATGCTTTTAAGGCGTTGATTAATCCAATTATCCGAGTACCCCAACGCTTTATATTCCCTCATGGCTCGATCTATCGTTAACTCGGGGTCTTGCATTTCATCCAATCGCTCTTTTGCCACTTGGGCCATCCATAGCTTGAAAGGTTCTGCTTTAGGGGATGGGATGGATTGGATAAGCCGGAACAGCTGTTCTGTCGTAGCTACGTCGGTTTTGTAGTATTTCCCATCGGTAGAAGGTAATTTCAGTTGGTTACAATTTGTAACCGACTCATTTCCCTCTTTTCTTAGCCTATGTTTCAACACCTTCCAGTAATTGCTAGGATTAGGACTATCTGTTAGGATAGCGACAACGCTAGGATCGTCATACTTGCCGGTATCGAAGCCGTGATTGTTGAATGTGAGACCACTGTTAAGGTGGTAGTTAAATACAGTTTCTCGATCGGGGCTTTTTTGGTGAATCTTTTTAATTTTGTACTTTTGTAAGCTTGCACGAATGTTATACATGAATAGGAGAATTAGACAATGGCCAGCGATGATATAAAACAGGCATGGAAAGTGCCGGAACCTACGTTAAGGAGGTTGCCGTGGTATCTTGCGTTCGTAAAGTTGATGAAAGGGAAAGGGGAAGCGTTTATCTCATCTACCCAGATCGCTAAGGAGATTAATGTAGATCCTAGTCAGGTCGCTAAAGATCTCTCTTTTGTGAATATCTCCGGGAAGACGAGAGTGGGATACGATATTAACGCGTTGGTTGACGTATTGGAGGATTTCCTCGGTTTTACATCCCAGCATAAGGCATTTCTGTTTGGGGTAGGGAGTCTGGGCGCTTCTTTGTTGCATGACACCGGACTGAGCCAATATGGTTTGGAGATCGTGGCGGGCTTTGATGTCCGTGAGGATTTGGACGGGAGCATGATCAATGGCATTCCCGTTTTTCATATGGATGATTTTCCTGCCAAGCAGAAAGAATATGGCGCGACGATCGGGGTGATCACCGTGCCGGTGGAGAAAGCGCAGGAGGTGACAGACCGGATTATCGAGGGAGGAATCAAGGCTCTTTGGAATTTTACCCCCTTCCGTATACGGGTGCCGGAACATATCGTAGTCCAGAATACTTCTATGTATGCGCATTTAGCTGTTATGTTTAATCGATTGAACTCAATGAATCACTAAAATATGAAGATTATCGCCGTTGGAATGAACTATGCCGCTCACAATAAAGAGCTGCATCATTCGTTAGAATTATCAGAGCCTACTATTTTTATGAAGTCGGACTCCTCTTTGTTGAAAGATGGGAAACCGTTTTTTATTCCGGATTTTTCATCGGAAGTTCATTATGAGACGGAGATCGTGGTACGGATAGACCGTTTGGGGAAAAATATAGCCGAGCGTTTCGCTCATCGTTATTATAATGAGGTTACGGTCGGTATTGATTTCACGGCACGGGATTTGCAGAATAAATTGCGTGCGCAAGGGCTACCGTGGGAGATTAGTAAGGCGTTTGATAATTCGGCTGTGATCGGGACCTTTATTCCGCTGGAGCAAGCGGGGGATGTAAACCGGCTTCCGTTCCATCTGGATATCAATGGCTCGAAGGTACAGGAAGGCAATACCTCGAATATGCTGTTTTCGGTAGATAAGATTATTGCGTACGTAAGTCGCTTCTTTACGCTGAAAATAGGCGATTTGATTTATACCGGAACACCTGCTGGCGTAGGTCCCGTGAAGATCGACGATCATCTGGAGGGATATCTTGGCGAGCGGAAGCTTCTGGATTTTTATGTGAGATGAGAAGATTAATATATATATTCATTATAGGTTTATTACTTTGCTCATATACATGGGCGGATGGTAGCCGTTATGCTTCTAAATCCCTGTTATCGGAGGGGAAATGGGTGAAGATCCGGGTGGATAAGACCGGAATCTACAAATTATCCTATGCGGATTTGAAGAATATGGGTTTCTCGGACCCATCGAAAGTCTCTGTCCATGGCTATGGAGGATGGCCCTTGGATGAGGATTTCAGTAAGGAATATATCGATGATGTCCCTTCTACACCGGTTTGGCGTGGGAGTGATTACCTGTTATTCTACGGGAAAGGGCCGGTTAAATGGGAGTATGACTCGTCGAGCCAGACATTCGTGCATACGAATAATCCTTATTCATTGTATGGCTATTATTTTGTGACCGATGCCACTCCGACGAATGATATGACTTCCGTGGCTCAAGCGAGTGGCGCGACTAATCGGATCACGACTTACGATGATTATTTGGTGCATGAGCAAGAATTAGTATCGTTGGCGAAATCGGGTAGGGAGCTGTATGGGGAAGATTTTAGCGGAGCTACCCCCCGAACCCTATCAACATTCTCTTCAATTCCGGGAATCACGAATGAAGACGCTAAGGTAACCATGAGCTTTGTATCCAAAGTCACTTCCGGTACGGGAGTCGCTTCTTTGAGTATTAATCAGTCTAATGTTCTGGACGTTTCGATCCGCTCGAATAGAGAGGAATATGTGAAGGCGCTAGAAGGGGTAAGCACGGCGGTATGGAAAGGCGAGAAGAGTGAGAAAAACAGTGTGGTCGTGTCTTATAATTCGGCTTCTCATAACAATGTACGGTTAAATTACGTTCGGTTACATTTTAAGAGGACTTTGCAGCCGTATGGGGCCTATACTTTTTTTCGTAGTATAGCTTCTATCGGAAATGTTTCCCGGTTCGTGGTACAGGGCGCAAACGCGAATACCTTGGTCTTTGATGTGACGGATGCTCAGCGGGTAAGACTGATGGAGACGGAATTGAATGGCTCCGAACTTACTTTCTCTATTCCTGCCGGTACCTTACGGGAGTTCGTTTTGGTACGGACGGATCAGAGCTTTATCTCTCCGGAGGTTGTCGGTGAGGTGGAGAATCAAAACCTACATGCCTTGGAGCAAAAAGACATGATCATCATAGCGGCTAAAGCTTTCCAAACGCAAGCGGAACGGTTGGCGGAGGAACACCGGGCAACAGACGGATTGACCGTGGAAGTCGTGGATCCTCAGTCGATTTATAATGAGTTCTCAAGCGGTGCGCCTGACGCTACCGCTTACCGCCGGTTCATGAAAATGTTCTACGATCGTAGCGTGTCTGCCGGTAACGCTCCAAAATACCTGTTATTGTTTGGCGATGGTATTTACGACAACCGGGGAATTTGCTCGGACGTGAAAAATATAGCAAGGGATAATATGTTGCTGACCTATCAGTCGAGAGCGTCCTTGTTTGAATATTCAGGATTGTTCTATAATTCTAATTTCTCGTATGTAACGGATGATTATTATGGGCTATTGGATAATGTATCCGAGGAGGCACTTGATAAGCCGAACAGTATTTGCATAGGTGTAGGACGTTTCCCCGTGCGGACGGTAACGGAGGCTACCCAAATGGTAGATAAGGTAATCGGTTATATGCGGAACGAGGACAGAGGCGGCTGGAAAAACCAAATCACCTTCGTGGCGGATGATGGTAACAATGCGGATCACTATACGAGTAGTCATGCGGAACAAGCTGATGAGCTGGCCCGGTTTATAGAGGAAAATCATGGGGCTTTCCTAACGAATAAAGTTTATTTCGATGCGTTTAAGCGAGATAATAGCGGAACGTATCCGGATGTACGTAAGCGGATCTCTGAATTATTGAAGAAAGGGCAACTGTTGATTAACTATACGGGGCATGGTAATACGACCGCTTGGTCTGACGAATACGTGTGGACACAGACGGATATCTTACAATCTACTTATACGAAACTACCCATTTGGGTGACGGCGACTTGCGATTTTACCCGTTTCGATGACGTGAATACCTCGGCGGGAGAATCTGTTTTCTTGAATGCGAAAAGTGGAGGGATCGCATTGTTTACGACAACCCGTGTGGTTGTATCTAGCGGTAACTCGGCACTGAATAAGGAACTTTACCGCAATCTCTTTGAGAGGGAGAGTGACGGACGGGCCCGTACCTTGGGCGAGGCCATGATGGAGACCAAGCGGAAACTGTCTGGTATCAATAAACTTAATTTTATTTTGATAGGTGACCCTGCTTTGAGAATCTCCTATCCGGAGTATAAGGCGCAAGTGACAGCCGTGAACGGCAAGGCCATATCAGATGAGCCTTTTACGTTTAAGGCTTTGGAGAAAATAACGGTGGAGGGAGAGATCTTAGATACGAAAGAGGGCTTGGCTAACGATTTTACCGGTATCCTAAATGCTACGGTGCTGGATAGTAAAGCTTCATTGACCACCTTGGGCAATAATACGAATGAAAAAGGAGATACGGTCCGCTTCTCTTACACAGATTACCCGAATACGATCTATATCGGGCAAGATTCGGTACGGCAAGGAAAATTTAGTTTTACATTTATGGTACCGAAAGATATCTCTTATTCGAATAAGCAGGGAAAACTGAATCTCTACGCCTCGGATGAGGTGAACAAGCATGAGGCACAAGGATCTTTCTTGAATTATATCGTTGGCGGTACCGCTGATAATGCGGAGGCAGATACGATCGGCCCTGAGATCCGGCAGATTTACTTGAATGATTCTAGTTTTGTAGAGGGTGATCAAGTGAATACGACTCCTTATTTTGTCGCTAGGCTGTGGGACAAGAGCGGTGTGAATATAACAGGTAGTAGTGTAGGGCATGATATCATGCTGACGGTCGACAGTATGCCTTCCATGAGTTATAACTTGAATAATTACTATGCACTATTACCCGATAAAGAAGGGGAAGGACTTGTCCAGTTCTCCATCCCCGAGATGGAGCCGGGAATGCATACGGCCGAGTTTAAGGTGTGGGATATCTTAAATAACTCCACAACCTATACCTTTACTTTTGAGGTGGCGGAAGGGTTGAAACCTAATCTGATCGAGATGTATGCCACCCCGAATCCGGCACGGGATCAAGTGGAATTCTTTCTGCATCACAATCGCCCGGAGTCGAACTTAAAGGTGACGGTTATGGTTTATGATATGACCGGTAAGTTCCTATGGAGTACCGAGAAGAGCGGTTCCTCCGAGTTGTTTAAGGCTTATATCGTAACTTGGAACTTGACGGATAACGGTGGCAGGCGGTTGCGCCCGGGAGTTTATCTGTATCGGGCGGCGATTAGTACGAATAACTCGAAAGAGGCGACGAAAGCGAATAAATTAATCATTCTCGCACAATAAAGTATCGGGTAATTAGTTTATAATAAGCATGGGGGTATGTTTATTACCCTCTAGGAATGATAAATGTAAATGTATTTTTAGAATAGAATATATGGTAAGAGTTTCAAGATTCAGTCTGTTACTAGCGGTTTTCAGCTTTTTGACGGCATTTACGGCTTTATATGCCCAAGGAGGCGCAGACGATGTTAAACATAAATTCGCCCCGATTAATACGGCGATACCGTCTTTGTCTATCGCGCCCGACGCTCGTGGAGGTGCTATGGGTGATAACGGTGTGGCTACTACGCCGGATGTGAATTCCCAATACTGGAACCCGGCTAAGTATGCTTTTAGCTATAGTAAGGCCGGAGTCGCCTTGTCCTATACGCCTTGGTTACGTAAATTGGTGAATGATGTGGCTTTAGCGTATCTGGCCGGTTATTATAAATTAGGCGATAGCGATATGCAGGCGATCGGAGCTTCTTTGCGTTATTTCTCTTTAGGAGAAGTACAGGAAAGCCGGGATGGAGGAATGGGTAATCAGCTCATATTGAATCCTTATGAGATGGCTTTTGATGTAAGTTATAGCCGTAAATTATCGGATGTGTTCTCTATGGCGGTCGCCTTGCGCTATATTCGTTCGGACATGGGTGCCTCGTCGGATGCGGATATGGTTCCGGATAACGCTTTTGCCGCTGATATCGCCGGTTATCTGGAGAAATACGTGATCTTAGGGAATAGCGAGTGCCTGTGGAGCTTTGGTTTTAATGTCTCCAATATCGGTACGAAGGTCTCTTACGACGGTGGAAATACCAACCAATTCTTGCCTACGATGTTAAAGGTTGGAACTGGTTTACTGTATCCGATCGATGATTATAACCAAATCGGTATCTATGTGGATTTGAGTAAATATTTAGTTCCTACCGAACCTATTCAAGAAGGTACGACTCCCGAGGATGAGGCTGCTTATAAGGAAAAACATGATGAATATAACAATATGTCCCCGATCACGGGTATCTTCAAATCATTCGGCGACTCGCCGAATGGCTTCAAGGGCGAGCTGGAGGAGATTATGGCCTCTATCGGTCTGGAGTATAATTACAATCAGCAGTTCTTTGTTCGCGGCGGTTATTACTATGAGAATAAATATCAGGGAAACCGTCAGTACTTCTCGGTCGGCGCAGGTTTCCGCATGAGCGTTTTCCAGTTGGATGCCGCTTATCTGATCAGTACGGTACAGAGTAACCCGTTGGACCAGACGTTGCGTTTCTCCTTGTCGTTCGATATGGATGGAATCAAGAACCTTTTCAGATAAATGGGTATGAAGATACGGGTAGGTTTTGGTTATGACGTCCACGCCTTGGTGCCGGACCGGGAATTATGGCTAGGCGGGATTAAGATCGAGCATACGTTGGGCCTATTGGGACATAGCGATGCGGACGTGCTGATCCATGCGATCTGTGACGCTTTATTGGGAGCGGCCAATATGCGGGATATCGGTTATCATTTCCCGGATACGGCTGGTGAATATAAGAATATCGATAGTAAGATCTTGCTCCGGGATACCATGAGGCTTTTAAGAGACGCGGGCTATGAGTTGGGTAATATCGATGCCACCGTAGCCGCCGAGCGCCCTAAATTGAATCCCCATATCCCTCTGATGAAGAAAACGCTGGCCGAGGTCATGAACGTGGACGAGGAGGATATCTCTATCAAGGCTACTACCACGGAGAAGCTGGGCTTCACCGGACGGCAGGAAGGGATCTCGGCTTACGCTACGGTCTTGATACAGCGCATGGGATCGTAAACCAGAAAGTACTCCCTTTTCCTTCTTCCGACTCTACGCCGATCTTCCCGTGAAGATTCTCTAGGATCGTTTGGCAAATGGATAGTCCGAGTCCGGTTCCTTGGATAAAGGAATCGAATTTGGCGAAACGCTCGAATACGTGCGGGAGGTTCTTCCGCTCAATACCTTTTCCGGTATCTTTTACGTAAAAGTATAATCCATCTTCCCTCTCCTTGTATCCCATGCGGATAGACCCTTGGAACGTGAACTTACAGGCGTTCGTGAGGAAGTTGGTGATCACTTGGGTCAAGCGATTCTTCTCGGAATAGATAACGCAATCCTGTTCAGGTATCTCGCAATAGAGAGTGACACCGTCTTTCACCCGGCTTTGGAAGGTCTGGTATAAGCTCCGGAATAGCGTGGATACGTTGAACTCGGAATAGATGAAATCCATTTGCCCGGCCTCGATCTTCGATAGGTCTAGGATATCGTTCACGAGTTGAAGGAGAAGCTCGTTGTTTGTCTCGATGATCTCGCAGAACTCTCTCGTCTCCTCGGAGTGGCAAGTTTCCGCTAGCAGGTTGGAAAAGCCTACGATAGCGTTCAGCGGGGTACGTATCTCGTGGCTCATGTTCGCTAGGAAGGCGGATTTCAACCGGTTGGATTCCTCTATCTTCTCCTTGTCCCTCAGTTCTTGTTCCATTTTTTTCCGTTGGTTGATGAGGGTAGTACCTCCGGTTAAGTAGGCGGGTTTTCCTTCCGGATCGGTTTTCCCTACGATCGCAAAGATCTCTATCCATGTATATTCGAGCCCTGTATCGTCTAAATAACGGATCTCCTCGTCGATCGATATGCTCTCGCCGGCGATTAGTTTATTGATTGCGTCTTGCATCTGTTCCAAGTCCTCGGGGTGAATGCCGCTATAAAACTCGTCCGCCGACATGCAGAATTGGCCGTCGATTCCCTTGTCGCGAATGGATCTTTGGGTCAGGTAAATATTGTTACATTCGAGCCGTGCTTCTTTTACGTCCCATATCCATGTCATCATGTTGCTGGCTTTCAAGACGAGCTGGTATTTCTGGTTCAGGTCTTGCGCTTGGCGTGCGATTTGCAGCTCCTTGTCTTTGGCCTTTTGCTTTTGGATGAAGAGGCGGACCCGTAAGATCCCGATCGTTATCAATAACGCCAGAATGACGAGTAGGCTTATGATATGGATCTTGTATTTCTGTAAGAAACCGGGAGGCTCTTGGAAATACGTGGCGTTCGGGGGATATAGGCCGGGATCGATCTGGTGAAGCAATAGATGCTGGTAATTTAGGTAGGCCCTCGGGGTTTCCGCGGTCTGGATCGGGATTTCCTTACTATCTTTCCCCGAGAGGATCATTTCGATCGTGTTGACCGTCACCTGCGCATAATCCTCCGGAGAAACATAATATCCCCCGGCGAAATTCCCGTTTTCTGTTTGTACGTCTTGCAAGGTAAAGATTGGGGGGACGGAGAAACTATTGGTCATTTTCTGGACGTTATCGACTAGGTAACGATTCTCGTTATCCTTCCGGGTCCTGTACCATGAGTAATAAAGGACTCCGGTCTTATTGTCGAAAGAGGCCAGTCTGTCCAATAAGTTCTCGGTGGAAATGGAGGTGGTAGACAGTGGCTCGAATTGGATGCCCGGAAAATCTTTCCGTAGCACGGCCTCTACATCCGCTTTCGTTTGCTGGCTTATATAACGGCGGTCAAAAATAAAGGCCAGTTTGGTTAATTCCGGTTGTAGCTTTTTGATTAGCTCGATCGTTTGTTTGATATAGACTGGGTATTTTATAAAAGTGGCGTTATAGCCTTTTACTACGTCCGTGATGGGAACCAGCGTATCGAGCACGTTTTTATCTAGGTCTATCAGGTACTCTTCTTTCGGGTACATATAATCTCTGGCGTAGCAGATGATAGAGGGAATATCTTTCCATTCCTTGTCGAACAACGGGCGGGCGACAAGCCAAGAGGGATCTCCTATGCATACGACTAAGGTGGGTGGCACGGGAACTCTCTCTAGGATCATTGTTCTCTTCTCTTGAAACCCTTCCATAGTGCGGATACCGGGGATCTGTAAGGGAATCGCCTTTACGGTAAACCCTTCCTCCCCGAATTTTCTTTCTATATCAAGATAGGTCTGTTTCGTCCAGCTTTCCTCGAAGTTGATGGAGTGCAGTACGACTATAGACGGTTTCTCGCCGGAGCCTCGTGCGCTCATGTTCAAGTGGACCGTTAGTATAATAAAAATAAAAAGAATGATATTTCTCATGGCCGTTAATTCTAAGCGATATATGTAGCAAACGTGATTCTGGTAGCAAATGTAGTGATTCCGCTTTATTAAGCAAGAGGTTTGCCTGAAAATAAAGGTTTTATATGTAGTAAAATGGTAATAGTTCCATCTTGATAGGATAGCCTTTTCGCCCTTGTTTGCCTATTCGGAGATTAATACGTAGCTTTGAGCCAATAAAGTGGTATTTTTATGAAGAATAATGATTGGAAAGATCGATTAGGCGTGATGTACTCCACGAATCCCGATTTTCAATATAATACGGGAGATACGGAAGAGGAAGATACGTTGCCGAAGGAGAAACAAGCTTTGCGCATATCCTTGGATAAGCGGAACCGGGGAGGGAAGATGGTTACCTTGATCACCGGGTTCCGGGGCACTTCCGAGGATCTGATCGCCTTGGGGAAACTCTTGAAAGTGAAATGCGGCGTAGGCGGTTCCGCTAAGGACGGGGAGATAATCATCCAAGGTGACCTGCGTGCCAAGGTGTTGGATATCCTCCGGAAAGAGGGCTATTCGAAAAGCCGTACGATCTAATCCCCGATCGCTATGCTAACAATCTATAGGGCTTCCGCCGGGGCGGGCAAGACGCATAAGCTGACAGGGGAGTACCTGATGTTGCTCTTCTCCCAGCCGGGCGCTTACCGCCGGATCTTGGCCGTGACGTTTACGAATAAGGCGACGGATGAGATGAAAACCCGTATCGTTCAAGAACTTTATCACCTCGCTTCCGGCCGTGCGTCCGATTATATCCAGCTACTCTCTTCCGCCTATTCCTTGACGGAGCGGCAGGTGAGGGAGCAGGCCCGGAAGATTCTGGTCGCTATCCTGCACGATTACTCCGCTTTTAATATCAGTACGATCGACTGCTTTTTCCAGCAAACGATGCGTGCCTTTACCCGCGAGATCGGCTTGCAAGGCGGTTATGGCATCGAGATGGACCAAGAACTGGTCTTGACCGAGGCGATCGATAACCTGCTGGCCGATCTGGAGAAGCCGGAGAGCAAGGATTTGCTAGGTTGGCTGCTGCGTTTCGCCGAGGACAAGATCGAGGATGGAGGCGGCTGGAGTTTGCGGCAAGACATCATGTCGCTCAGCCGGGAGGTCTTTAAGGAGAGTTATAAGGCATTTAGCGAGGAAGTAGGTAAGGATATCGCGGATAAGCAGGCGCTCGATGCCTATAAGAATGAGCTATACGCCATTATCCGCTCCGTAGAGGCGGAGGCGAAACGTTTAGGAGAGGAGGGAGTGGCGTTGCTGAAACAGTTCGCCTTACAACCCTCGGATTTTAAGGGAGGAAGTCGTTCCCCGTTTTTCTATTTCGAGAAGCTGGCGAAAGGTGAGATGAAAGAGCCGACAGCCACGTTCCAAGCTTTGCCGGATAATCCGGATGCCTATACGACCAAGACGACTCCACCGGGTCTCCGGCAGATCATCGGGTGTGTATATGAGGAAGGGTTGAATGCCTGCGTAAAGAATATCGTATCCCTGTTCGCCAACCTGACGGCCTATAACACGGCCCGGGAGATCGTACGTTATTATTATACGTTAGGGATCTTAACCGATATCTCCCGGCAAATCGCCTTTTACCGGGAAGAAAAGAATGTCATGCTGATCGCCGATACGACCGAGTTGCTGAATAAGGTCATCAGCGGCAGTGACGCCCCCTTTATCTACGAGAAGACGGGTACGCACGTAGATCATTATATGATCGATGAGTTCCAAGATACCAGCGGCATGCAGTGGAATAACTTCCGCCCCTTGGTGGAGGAGAGTCTGGCGAATGGCCGGGCGAATCTGATCGTTGGCGACGTGAAACAAAGTATTTATCGTTTCCGTAACTCGGATTGGAAGCTATTGGACGAGCAAGTCCGCAGAGATTTCGAGGACGAGCAAGTCCGTGAGGATACCCTAAAGGATAATTGGCGAAGCTGCCGCCATATCGTGGAGTTTAATAACGCGTTCTTTACCGCCGCCCCGGCGATCCTGCAGGATCTATATAATGAGGCGTTGAAAAACTCCTCATTAAGCGAGGAAGAGCGCACGGCCTTTTCCGCGAGGATCATGGCGGCCTACGACGATAGTTCCCAGCGTGTCCCCCCGCCCTTCCAGAAGAAGGATGGACATGTACGGATCGATTTCCTCTCCGGTGATGAGGATAAGGACTGGAAGCAGGAGGCGATGGAGCGATTGCCCGCTACCTTGGAGCGCTTGCAGGATAACGGTTACGCGCTAAAAGATATCGCCATACTCGTGCGTACCAATCAAGAAGGCGCTTTAGTGGCTGATACGTTGCTTGCCTATAAGGAAGAGCATCCGTCCGACCGGTACAATTACGATATCATCTCCGATGATGCTCTGTTCGTGGGTAGTTCTCCGGCGGTCCGTTTCCTGATCGCCGTATTGCGCTATTTGCGAAATCCGGAGGACCGGACGAACAGGAAATTGGCGATGTATGCCTATCAAGTATTAACCGGAAAATTCGGGGAGAGCGAGGCGGACGAGTCTGTTTTCCAAAACCTTCAGTCTATCTCCCGGCAATCCTTGTACGAGGTAACCGAAGGGCTTTTCCGTAACTTCTCCGCTTACTTCCCGGAAACGGAACAGGTATTCGTGCAAGCCTTTCTGGATATGGTTTCCGAGTACGCCCAAAAAGAAAGCGCGGATTTGAACCGTTTCTTGAGATGGTGGGACGAGACCGGTTATCAAAAGACGATCGCTACCCCGGATGGGCAAAACGCTATCCGCATCTTGACCGTACATAAATCCAAGGGCTTAGGTTTTAAGGTCGTTATCATTCCTTTCGGGGACTGGGAGATCGACCATAAGCCGACAAAGCCCGTTATCCTTTGGTGCCACCCGGAGAAGAAGCCGTTTGACCGCCTGCACTTAGTTCCTGTCCGTTACGGACAGATCTTGAGTAGCACGATTTTCGCCAAGGATTATTTCAAGGAACGCTTGCATGCTTTCATCGATAACTTGAACACCTTATACGTCGCTTTTACCCGTTCGAAAGAAGAACTGATCGTATTCTCCCCACGTCCGAGGAAGATCAACAAGGAAGGTAAGGTTGAGAAGATAACTTCCATCGCCGATCTATTGTGGGCGGGGGTGGAGACGGAGATCGAGGATGATACCTTTGAAAGGGGCGAATGGTGGCATCCAGCTTCGGGTAGAACGGCAGAAGATACCCTGGAGGAAATCCCCATGAGCCGCCTGTATTCCGTTTCCCCGGATGATCGTTTACAATTACGCCTGCATGGGAAAGGATTCTTTTTCGATAATGCCAGGCGGAAGCACGGTACCTTGATGCATGAGGTATTGAGCCGGATACGTACGCCGAAAGATATTCCCGCTTCGGTCGAAAGTTATCGGTTAGCCGGGGTGATTAATCGGGAGGAAGCGGCGGAGTTGATCAGCCGTCTGGAAGAATTATTGCAAGCGGAGGAGGTAAAGGCTTGGTATGATGGTTCCGCCCGTGTCTTGAATGAAGTGGATATCCTGTTCGGTAAAGGCTTGTCTAAACGTCCGGACCGGGTGATGATAAAAGATAACAAGGTAATTGTCGTGGATTATAAATTTGGCGAACGGCAAGATAAGCGCCATCCTAATCAGGTAAGAAATTACCTGCAATTAATTCGTAAAATGGGTTTCGAGCGGGTCGATGGATACCTTTGGTACGTAGAGTTAGGCAAAATAGAGGCAGTGAATAAGTGATATATTTTTGATATTCGGTAAAAATGAATATTTTTGCAGATTCTTAGTATAAAACGATACAGTCAAAGAAGAATGAAAGTACATAAAGAAGGAACCGGTTTACTGCTTACGTTGTTTACAATATTATTTATTGTGAATATAACTTTGTACCATACGGTAGGTAAGGGTATGCTGTTTTATTCTGTCGCTTTTGTTTCTACCGTATTGTTCCTATTGGTATTAAACTTCTTCCGTAGTCCTTTCCGCCGGTTTCCTTATGATTCGGAAGGCTTGGTGATCGCTCCCGCCGACGGTACGATCGTTGCCATCGAGGAAGTGATGGAGAACGAGATCCTTCATAAGAAGTGCCTACAGATATCTATCTTTATGTCTATCTTCAACGTGCATGCTAATTGGTTTCCCGTAAACGGTACCGTTAAGCATGTTTCCCACCAGAACGGGCGTTTTATGGCGGCTTATCTGCCGAAGAGTAGTACGGAGAACGAACGCTCGGCGGTCGTGATTACCACGAGGAACGGGGTGGATGTCTTGGCTCGTCAGATTGCCGGGGCGATGGCACGCCGCATCGTTACGTATGCCAAGCCGGGAGAGAAATGTCATGTGGACGAGCAAATGGGGTTTATTAAATTCGGTTCTCGCGTGGATGTCTACCTGCCGGTAGGAACAGAGGTGTTAATAGAGATGGATCAAAAAGTAACAGGCAATCAAACGCCTATAGCCCGTTTGTCAAAATGAGTATAAGAAAACATATTCCTAATACAATTACGTGTCTAAGCCTTCTGTCCGGTTGTGTCGCCAGTGTTATGGCCTTGCACGGAAATCTTTTATCTGCGTTGATTTGGATTATTATAGCCGCGGTCTTTGATTTCTGCGATGGCTTTGCCGCTCGTTTATTGAAGGCTTACTCGCCGATGGGAAAGGAATTGGATTCCTTGTCGGATATGGTAAGTTTCGGCTTCGCTCCGGGCATGGTGGTCTATTGGTTGTTGGGAGAGGCTTCTACGGCTTTGCCTTTTGGCTCTTTGAATACGTATATCCCTTATCTGGCGTTCGTGATCCCTACGTTTTCAGGTTTGCGTTTGGCTAAGTTCAATATTGATGAACGGCAAACTACCTCGTTTATCGGCTTGCCGGTTCCGGCGCATGCTTTATTTTGGGCTTCGGTGGGATATTCTGTTTTACCGGTTGTCCATGCGAATGAAGGCTTGTTCGTGTTGGTGACTGTTATCTTGGCGTTTATTACCTCCTTGCTGTTGGTGTCTGAGATACCGATGTTCTCGCTGAAGGTGAAATCCTTAGCGTGGAAGGGTAATGAGCTTCGCTATATATTGATCGCTTGTGCCATTATTTTCGTGGCGTTATGGGGATTCTTGGGAATCTCTGGAACCATCCTGTTATATATAGTCTTGTCTATTTTTAACAAAAAGGGATAAACAAGAATTCTTATCTTTGTGTTTGTGATAGTAAAGAATCATTTAAGTATCGGATTATGTTTAAGTTTTTGTTTGTAATATTCTTTTTCTTTATCCTGTTGGTGTTTCTGATGGGTTTCTCCATCTTGCGTACCTTTAAGAACATCTTTTTTGGTAGCGGAAACAGCACTCGTAAGGGAGAACAACGTCGTCAAACAAATAGCAATACTTCCGGACATCGTTCTACGACTACTACCGCCCGGGACGATGATGATGATCGTACACCTTATGTGCACCGTAAGAAGATATTCGCCAAAGATGAAGGGGAATATGTGGATTACGAGGAAGTTAAATAGAGCTTAGCGTCTTTGCTTGAAGAAACGCTGCATTTCTTCCGCGCACTCTTTTTCAAGGATACCTTTTTTGATAATCGCTTTCGGATGGAAGGCTTGAGGGGCGAATTTGGAGAAACCTCTTTTATCATCGGATGCCCCGTATACGATCGTGCTTAATTGTGCCCATCCGATCGCACCGGCACACATTATGCAGGGTTCCACGGTTACGTATAGACTACAATTTGTCAGGTATTTCGCTCCTAAGACTCCGGTGGCGGCCGTAATCGCCAACATCTCGGCATGTGCGGTCACGTCGTTCAAGCATTCGGTTTGATTATGCGCCCTCGCTATGATCTGGTTGTTGCAGACGATAACTGCTCCTACGGGAACCTCACCCTCGGACGCTGCCGCACGAGCTTCCACCAACGCTTGCTTCATGAAATATTCGTCATTGAAAGGATTCATCTTCTCATCTCATTTTCGTTGAAAAGAGTCGGATAATCCTCCTCCAAGGTCTTGAGGATGTGAGAAAGGATCGTCTCTCGGTACCAACGGGACTTATTCTCGATCTTGTAGCGTGAAAGGTAACGTTTTACCGCTTTATGCTCTTCGTCATTCAGCATAAAGGTCACTTTGTGTACCCTCGGATGATTGGGGTGAGCCGATGAATATTTACGTTCTTCTTTCATACATTTGCAAATGTACGAGTGAATAGCCGAATAACAAAGAAAATGGCTATATTTGTGCAAATTAATGCGATGGCAAGACAGAACGATATGGGTCGGGAAGGTGAGTCTGAGGCTCGTGCCTATCTGGTAAAACATGGATATAACGTGTTGCATACCAATTGGCATTGGCATCATTATGAACTGGATATTATCGCTGTCAAGGAAGATGAGTTAATCGTGGTGGAGGTAAAGACACGCTCTGAGGATTTTTTGCTTTCACCGGAAGATGCGGTAGACACCAAGAAGATTCGGAGGATTGTCGCCGCTGCGGATGCCTATGTCCGTTATTTTAATATAGACTTACCAGTCCGTTTTGATATCGTGACATTGATCAAGAAAGAGACGGGTTTCCTGATCGACCATATCGAAGATGCTTTCTATGCTCCTTGCCGTTAAAAGATAAAAGTTATGAATATAGAAGAAGTACGTGAATACTGCCTTTCCTTGAAGAATACCATCGAGTGTTTCCCGTTCGATGAGGTATCGCTGGTCTTTAAGGTAGAGAATAAGATGTTCCTGCTGCTTCCTTTGGATGCGGAGGAGCCTCATGTCTCCTTGAAATGTAGTACGGATTATGTGGAAGAGTTACGGGAACATTATACGGCGGTTGAGCCAGCTTACCATTTTAATAAGAAATACTGGAATAGCATTTATCTGGACCGGGATATGGAAGACGAGGAGATTAAACGCTGGATCTTCCATTCTTACCGGGAAGTGATCGCTAAACTACCAAAAAATATAAGGGAAATTTATAATGATGAGCACTGATAATGAATCTCCCCGCATCTTGCGTGTGGCGGAAACCGCTTCTACGAATAGCTTGCTTCGTGAGTTGGTCATCAAGGAATCTCTTGCGGAAGGAAGTGTGGTCGTTGCCGATTTCCAGACAGCCGGACGTGGTCAGATCGGGAATACTTGGGAGTCTGAGGCGGGAAAGAACTTGATGTTTAGCTTAGTCCTGTACCCTACGTGCATCCCTGCAAATCGCCAATTCTTGATTTCTCAAATAGCGGCCTTGAGCGTAAAAGAAACGTTAGACTCATATACGGATCATGTCACGGTGAAATGGCCGAATGATATTTACTGGAAAGATAAGAAGATTTGCGGAATGTTGATCGAGAACGATCTATCAGGGCATAATCTATATTGCTCCATCATCGGGATCGGCATAAACTTGAATCAAGCGGTGTTTCGGGGAGATGCTCCGAATCCTGTTTCCTTGTTTCAAATAACAGGCAATGAAGTAAACCGGGAAGAGGTTTTAGATCGTTTCCTCTCAATATTCTATCGCTATTATTTATCTCTCCTCCAAGAGGAATACGAGGATATTCGTATCCGCTATCAATTAGCATTGTATAGAAGGGAGGGCTATCATGCCTATAGGGATGAGGCGGGAGAATTCGAGGCCTGTATCCATGATATAGAATCAACCGGGCATCTTTTGCTAGCGTTACGGGATGGAAGCATCCGTCGTTATGCTTTTAAGGAGGTGTCTTATTGTAAGTGACCTCTTCGGGCGCGAATCTGGGATTTTTGCGAGGGCTTTCTCCTATGTTCTTCTTTCCTTCTAAGTAGCTCGTTTATAGAATCTCTTTTCATGTTAGTAGTTTGAGTGATCACAAAAAATGAACGAATTTGAAGGATGAGGCTTTTGACGTAGGTCTGATTGGGATGATGTGTATTGGGATTGGGTGTGTGAGGAAGGCTTGGTAACGGGCGAGGATTTTGGGAGCAGTTATACTTACTTGGTTGGGGAAGTATATATCCTTTGGCACTTATAATATATATCCTATGGGGAGGTAAATAGTACTTTGTATCCTTTCAAGATACGGTAATTCCAGTGGAAGTAATCTTTATAACATGAATAATAATGTACGTGTACATTAATTTATGTTGATTGGTGGTTGAGGGATTATTATGCTTGGCCTTGGTTCGAGAATGGCTTTTATGGAGTGGGGGATATAGGTAAGGGATGGGTAGTTCGTGGTTATAATCCGCTATTTCGTAATGAATAGCCTATTTGATTGATAAGAAAGCGTGTAGGATGACAAAAAAATAATAGGGAAGATTTGCGCGAATCGAAGAAACGCGTACCTTTGCAAATGATAGATAAAGTCGGCTGTCAGTATTATGGTTTTGTGAAGGCAGCCCAAAGAATGAGCTTATTACACTTTAGTATTAATATTAAATTATTTAATTATGAACAAAAAGTTTTCTACTTTTTTGTGCGCTAGCTTACTTTTAGCTTCAGCATTCACTACTGCGAATGCGGCAGATTTGACTGGCGTTAACAATGGTGCGGATGCTTTTATGGTATCAAAATTGGATAAAGCTGCGTTAAGCGGTTTGTATCAATTAAGAGTAACCAGCACCGCTGCAGGCAACACGACAAACGGTGTCCTTGCTATAGAGAATGGCAAGTATGTTGTCAAAGCTTCCAATTACAATTTACTGAATTCATTGTGGTGTATTACGATTACGGAGCAAGGTCAAGGTAAAGAGCCTATCTATGACTTCGTGAACAAAGCTACAGGTGAATTTTTGGCGATCAATGAGGCTGATGTTCAGGGCTTGGCGGTAAACGCTACTTCCGGGGCTCTTCAAGTTGGTGAAACTTACGGCGGTTGGGCTTTTGCTAGAACTTACAAGGAAGTGTTGGAGAAAAATCAACCGATGTTTACTTATCAAGAGGCTGACTATGTTCTTATCTTGTTGGAAGATAATGGTGTGTTAAAAGCTAAGAAAGTTTTAGCTAGTGAAGCTAGAGATTTAACTGATGCTGTAAAGTTTACTGTGTACGACGCAGGTACTTACGTGTTGAGTGCAGATGAGATTAACGCTTATTTGAAAGATAATAAGAATGTTCTTAATTTCAATCAGGATGCTAATGCTGACGTAAACCCGTTTACGACTAAAGCGTTTGTCGCAAAAGAACTAAAGGGTGGTCTTGCTGCTGATCACAATTTCGTTTATGTGACAGATAAAGAGAATGAGAACTCTTATTTGAAAGTTGATACCGCTGCTAATGGTGTAGGTATCCAATTCTTGAAGTTTGGCTGGACAAATGCTGAAAAAGAGCCGAACAAAGATGTAGAGAATTCAACGTTGGCTAATCAACATAAGTTCTTGTTCTCTTACAAACCTTCTACAGATAGCTTGTTTATCCAAGTAAAGCAGGTTCGTTATAAGAATGAAAAGAATGCCGAAAAATATTGGAAAGATGTAACAGATATTAAGAACTATGGTTCTAAGTATGTAGGAGTTTCTGATACTGACGTTAATTTAGATAATAACGCTGTAGCTGAGATGCCTGGTGATGCAGTTGCTCCTTCTCAATTGTTCGTTAAGTTGCAGAACTTTACGGTAGCTGACAGAATTGCGACAATCGGTGCTAGACCAATCAATACACATATCGGTTTTGGCTTGAAGGGTTGCAATGCTGCAAGTGACAAGACATCTATTGCTAACGGTTTGTATATCATTAAGAACGCTAAGGGACAAGTTCTGGCTGCTCCTATTCATGAGAATGATAACGTAGGTCACAACCAGGTTGAGTGGGTTACTTTGGATGAGCAAGATCCTATGCACATGCCAGCTTATCAATGGGTAATCACGAAGACTTTGAACTCGGAAGCTTCTCAGGCTACATCTCCGATTAAGGTGGTTAACCGTGAGTTCTTAGAGACTTATAACAATGTTCAATTGAGATTGAATGACAAAAATGAGATCGATGCTTCTTATGATCTTTTGGATGGGGTTACTTTTGTCCAGATCACAGACTCTGCCATAATCAAGGATAAGAAGTTGGGTTATAAGTATCTTGCTAAGAACGAGTTGATCGTTAATAAGTATAAGTTCAACTATTTGAATCCGTTCACTCAAGATTATTGGATCGCTAACGGTGCAGACAAAGATTCTTTGATTTACGTGAAGGAGGCTGCTAACGAATATACCTTGACTGAAGGATCTACCGCTGAGTATGGTATTGATGTTGACGCTACATTATTAAAGAAGATCCCGGGACTTGCTCAATTGGAAAGAACAAACTACGTGATCGCTAAGAACAAGACGGCTAAATTAGTTAAGGCTTATGGTAGCAAGTATTCTATGGGTGCTGCTAATTATGGTACTGTAGCAGAAGTGGATACATTCTTCTTCAAAGAGAACAACCACTATGATGGCAAGCATTACTATGCGATCTTGGAGACAGCTTATGATAACACGAAGCATGCGGCATATATCGCTGATCTGAATAAAGAGACTTCTAAAGTTGGTATCGCTGATGACGGTATGACCGCAGGTTTGAAGGTTCAGTTATTGAATGAGTCTAGAACCTCCGCATTTACTGTAGAGCCTAGCGATGCTCCTTTATATCGTCGTTTCAATAAGGCGGTTCTTGGCGAGAACGTGAATGATGGCGCAGATAGCTTGGCATTCGTGGAGAGATATCGTCATGAATACTTGATGGATGAGACCAATGCTAACTTTGAGGATAAAAATGGCGTTGTTGATTATTTAGGTATCTGGAACAAGGATAAAGCGAATGGTAAGTTGGCTATGCGTATTGATACCGCATGGTTGAACCGTGGCGCAGGCAATGTTAAGCCTCAATACTTGATTTCTGTAGCACGTGATGATCAAGGTGCTATTGAGACGATTCCTTGTGATGAGGCTGATGACAAACACTTCTATATCGATGAGAATGGCAACGCTCATAAGACTGATAAATGGCATTGCCAGCATGCTAAGCCGGGACGTGCAGGTTTCGCTTATGGTAAATACTTGGTAAGCTTTGCGGACTCAGCTAGAGCAGATAAGGATAAACCATACATGGATATTAAGAATGGTTATACTCGCGTAGGTTTCGTTAAGGCAATTCATTCCGGTGATAGCTTGTATATCTTGGTGAACGAGTTCAAGAATATGAAACCGGCGGATTTGAATATTGATGAGATTATTAAGTCTTACAAAGCTGCTAAGATCGATGGTGCTTATATCGTAAACTTACAAGGTGATCAACACAAGAATGTAACGTGGTCTTTCCGTTATGTAGATCCGGACAAGGCAGCGAGTGTGACAGAAGAGGGCGAAGCTAATGCGTTCATGTTTGAGTCGAATGTTTACTCAGATAGCCCTGAGACCTCTGTAAATGGAAATGTTCCTTTAGGAAATGTTCATGGCTTGGAAAATGCGATCGCTCCTAAGTATGCAGCTTGGTTGAAGATGCAAAATGGTTGCTTGGTATTAACTCGCGGCGATTCTGATTTCAACTCTTCTAAGACCGGTGGTGATGCAGCGTTGGTATTCAATGTAGACCCAGAGGCTTCTAAGGGAGATATGGTAACTTCTAACGACGAAGTAGCTGTAGAAGGTGTATCTGTAGTAGCTGGCAACGGTACTGTAACTGTTCAAGGCGCTGCTGGTAAGTCTGTAGTTATCACTAACATCTTAGGTAAGGTTGTTGCTGAGACAGTTCTTACTTCAGACAACGCAACTATCGCTGTACCTGCTGGTATCGTAGCTGTAGCTGTTGAGGGTGAAGAGGCTGTTAAGACAATCGTTAAATAAGTAGAAAACTGATCGAATTTCCGTAAGGAAAGACACAGTTCATAAGATAGAGCTCCGTCGATGTACTTCGGCGGGGCTTTTGTGCGTTCCCCTACGAGTGTTTCATATTTAAATACAAAAACAAGGTATCTTAGTTTCATTGAGCAAGTATCCTAAGTTCATTGGCGAAGTATCTTAGGCGTATGGGGCGATGAAACTAAGATACTTTTCTCATGAGCACCTTGTGTGAGTATCGGTGTCGTCATATGCGACTACCGGCGTGGATTGTAAGGACTACTCGTGCAGGTTCTAGGCTCTACTGCCCTGTTATTCTTTCTTTTTGATAGATAAATGTCTATATGTGTGACATCCCTTTTCGGTGGAGAGCGTAAAATAGCAGAGGCTGGATGACTGTAAACGGCATTTTTCATTGAAAAAGCCCCCTTTTTGTACGTGATAAGTGGTGAAAGCCTATGCGATAGGTCGCGTTGGGCAACGCCGGTAGTGCCGATGGGCATCGTGAATAGTCAAGAATAGGGTTGTTGATACTTGTGGATGGGCATCATAACCTTGTTACGACCCAGTTCTAACCCCATAAACCCCCTCAAGCAACCCACTAAATATGAATTACAATGAATGAATTCCGCTAGAATGAAAGGCCGTTTTTCGATAAGACGCTGTCATGTAAATGATTGCTGAAATTTTTTCTCGTATTTGAGAATGAACTGTCCATCAGCCCGGAAAAATCGATTCTCCGGGACTTGATATTACAAATTGTCAAAATGGTAAACGTGGTTTAGCTATGGTTTCTCGTTAGTCATATTTATGGAATTCTTGATATGGTATATTGTTTATTCTGCTTATATTTGCGATATCATGGAAGAAAGGAAATGGTTTGAGGAGCTACCGGACTTATGTCCACCTTCGGATGCTATGGCGTGTAGTGGGGTATTTTATAGAATTGCGGAAGGAGATCCTGTGAAATCATTGGATTTCTTCTCGCAAAGAAGATGGCATGATTAAAAAGACATTCGGTGTGGCTCATTATTCTTGGTGGCGATCTTATTGTTTTGATGTAAATAAGGCAAAGGTAATGATGTTATGACTAATTTGTTTTTAGATAGGATCCTAGAGTTTTATGGTGTGCCTCAAATCCTTGTGGCTAAAGATTCTTTTGGTACGCAATACTTATGCCTGCTTTTCGATGATGGGGCTGGATGCAGGTATACGGGTATTAAGATTTCATCCTCTAGGCTGGATGATTATTGGGGAGGAAGGATCGATTTAAGGACTCTTTATCTGAATCCGGAGAATGACAATGAATATTTCAATGTGTCTTATAATGATAATCATTATGAGCTACAGTCTTTTGAGGGAAAGGCCTTGCCGGAGGAAAGGCTTCCGGAAAAGGGATATTTTCATGTGGAATCACGGTCTGAGATCTATACGATAAAGGTTCCTTCCTGCGATAAAAATATATTCCAAGACATTGCCCGGAGGATGGGATGGGTCTGTATGTAACTTAAAACTTCGTTATCATTTCCAAAAAAACACCTATATACCAGCCTTATAACCCCCTATTTGATTTATTCTGCTTATATTTGCGAGTTATCAACAGTTAGGGCGATTTATCAACAAAACAAGCATTGTTTTGATTGAACCCTGTTTGGTTCAGTTTTTAATGTTTAGTTTTGCCCTCGAATTAATTAGGTATAGTATGGGAAAGATTATCGCTTTAGCAAATCAGAAAGGTGGAGTCGGGAAGACAACCACCACGATTAATCTGGCTGCGTCATTGGCCGCTCTTGAGAAAAAGGTGCTGGTCGTAGACGCTGATCCGCAGGCGAATGCCTCATCCGGTCTGGGTGTGGACATACGTAATGTAGAACTTTCTATCTATGAATGTCTGGTGAACGGTGAGGATGCGAGCGGCGCTATCACACAGACTGAAGTGGAAGGACTGGATATCATCCCCTCTCATATCGATTTGGTGGGAGCGGAGATCGAGATGCTAAACTTGGAGAATCGTGAACGGATCTTGAAGCAGATATTGACACCGCTGAAAGAGAAGTACGATTTTATCCTGATCGACTGCTCTCCTTCTTTGGGATTGATAACCGTGAATGCCTTGACAGCCGCCGATTCGGTGATCATCCCGGTACAATGCGAGTATTTCGCCTTGGAAGGTATCAGTAAGCTGTTGAACACGATCAAGATTATCAAATCAAAGCTGAACCCGGCACTGGAGATAGAGGGATTCCTCTTGACTATGTATGATTCCCGCCTGCGTTTGGCGAACCAGATTTATGAGGAAGTGAAACGTCCGTTCCGTGATTTGGTATTTACTACCGTGATCCAACGAAACGTGAAGTTGAGCGAGGCTTCCAGTTACGGTAAACCTGTCTTATTGTATGACGCGGATTCGAAAGGATCTATCAACCATATGCAGTTGGCACAGGAGATTGTTGAAAAAAATAAAGGATTATGGCAGCATTAAAAAGATCGGCGTTAGGCCGTGGATTAGACGCGTTAATTACGATGGATGACCTGAAGACAGGTGGTTCATCGTCTATTAGTGAGATCGAGTTAAGCAAGATCCAGCCTAATCCGGAACAACCTCGATCCATCTTTGAGGAAGAGACCTTGGAGGAGTTGGCTACCTCTATCCGCTCGTTAGGCGTGATACAGCCGATTACGTTGAAGGAAATCGGCCCCGAGCAATATATGATCATCTCTGGCGAACGCCGTTATCGTGCGTCGCTAAAAGCAGGTTTGGAGCGTATTCCCGCTTATATTAAGACGGCGGCCGACGAAAACGTGGTGGAGATGGCTTTGATAGAGAATATCCAACGAGAGGACTTGAACTCTATCGAAATCGCGTTAGCTTATCAAAAATTAATCGATAATTACGGCTTGACCCAAGAGGGGCTGAGCGAAAGGGTTGGAAAGAAACGTGCTACGATCGCTAATTACCTTCGTTTATTGAAACTTCCCGCCGAGATCCAAGTAGGATTGAAGGACAAGAAGATCGATATGGGACATGCCCGGGCATTGATCCCGGTGGATGATCCGGAGGTTCAATTAGCTTTATATGAGCAGATATTGGCTCAAGGACTCTCCGTTCGTAACGTGGAGGAGATGGTGCGTAATATAGCCGAGGGAATACAACCGGAATTGCCGGAAAAGAAAAAATCGGATCGTAAGCCGATACTTCCGGAAGAGTTTAAATTGCTGAAAGATCATTTGTCCCGTTACTTCAATACGAAAGTCCAGTTGACTTGCAATGAGAAGGGAAAAGGTAAAATTACGATTCCTTTCGCCACGGAAGAAGAGTTGGAGCAATTGATCGGGTTACTGGATAAATTGAAATGAGAAATCGAATCATACTCCTTTTGATCGGATTCATGTGCTATGCCGGGATGGGTAACGCACAGGAGGATAAGACGGAGAAAGCCGTTCCTGCTATAGTTTCCGATTCCGTGGAGGTAGCTGCCCCGGATTCTACCGTGCAAGCCGTCTTGATGGCGGCCGATTCGGTGGGTGTACCGGAAGTGAAGATGAAGCTGGCTTTTAAGCCGAATCCGACAAAAGCGGTCTTGTTCGCCTTGGTACCGGGTCTGGGACAGATCTATAACCGGAAATATTGGAAATTACCGATCGTTTACGGTGGCTTGATGGGATGTATGTATGCCGTGACTTGGAACAACAAGAACTATAAGGATTATTCGACGGCTTATAAGGATATCATGTATGATGCCGCTAAGAATCTGGAAAATCCGGATGCTTGGAGTAAAAGTTGGCAAGACTTGACTTCCATGGCTCCTGAGGATGCGATTAATAATTCAAATTTCAAGGATCAATTGAAAAGACAGAAGGATTATTTTCGTCGATATAGAGACTTGAGTATAATTATTACGGTCGGGGTGTATGCGTTGAGTATCGTGGATGCCTACGTGGATGCCCAGTTATTCGATTTTGATATATCACCGGATTTATCCTTGCATTTGGAGCCGGTTGTTAGTCCGAAGACGAGTGTCACGCCTCGTACTTACGGATTAAATTGCAGTCTAAAATTCTGATATACATGAAAAGATACCTGCTAGCACTCATTTGTTTAAATTGTTTGGTCTCATTGGTCTATGCGCAGGAAGAGACCCGAATTGAGGAAAAAGATACCTTAAGCTCGCTGGAGTCTGAGGTCGGATTGATTCCGGAAAGCTTGGATGCGAACGTGGATAGTTTGCTCCGTACTTGGCATGTGCAATATTTCTCAAAAAGAGAGGACTTTTGCCATGATGACGACGAGAATGTCTATTTCCCGGATTCGGTCTATATCGACCGCCTGTCTAGGCTTCCCAGCGTGATCGCTTTGCCCTATAATAATATAGTGCGTGATTGTATTGACTTATATGCGGAGCGTAAACGAAATTTAGTGCGTTATATGCTGGGGATGGCGGACTTTTATTTTCCGATAATCGAGCAGGTGTTGGATGAGCATGACCTGCCTATTGAATTGAAATATCTCGCCGTCGTGGAAAGTGCCTTGAATCCGGTAGCCCTCTCTCGTGTGGGCGCTTGTGGTTTATGGCAATTCATGCTTCCTACGGGTAAGAGCTATGGCTTGGAGATTAATAGCTTGGTGGACGAGCGCCGGGACCCCTTGAAAGCGACCGAGGCCGCTTGTAAGTATTTCAAGGATATGTACGCTATCTATGGGGATTGGAATTTAGTGTTGGCATCTTATAACTGCGGGCCGGGCAACGTGAATAAAGCGATCCGTCGTTCGGGGGGCAAGACGGACTTCTGGGATATCTTCCCTTATTTACCGAAAGAGACTCGTTCATACGTCCCCTTATTTATCGCCGCCAATTACGTCATGAATTATTATTGCGAGCATAACATCTGTCCGATGCAAACCAGCTTGCCGCTAGCCACGGATACGGTCATGGTGAATAATGCCCTACATTTGCAGCAGGTATCGGATCTATTGCAAGTAGATATTGAGACGTTGCGTGCGTTAAATCCACAATATAAAAGAGACATCGTTCCGGGTAATACCCGCCCTTCGGTTTTGAAACTACCTGCGGCGGAAACCTATGCTTTTATCGATAAAGAAGATACGGTCTATACGCATCGGATCGAGGAACTGTTGGCGAATTGCATTTCTGCGAATAACTCTAATGGCTCTTTACCAAGTGGTGCGACCCGGGAAAAAATCACCCACGTGGTATTGAGTGGTGAGAATCTTTATACGATCGCTAATCGCTATGGAGTGACAGCGAAAGATATCCGTAAATGGAACGGGCTAGGCTCCAACCGGGTAGCGAAAGGAAAACGGTTAAGATTATATGTAGATAATGGGGGTGTCGCTTTTGCCTCGGCTACCAAGACTCCGGTGAAATCAACTACCGTGACTGCGAAATCAACTGCGACAACAACGAAAAAGTCGGCTTCCGCCGCTACAAAACAGATCGCTTCCGCTAATAAAGATTTTGTCTCTTATAAGGTTAAATCGGGAGATTCGCTTTATTCGATTTCCAAGAAATACCCTGGGGTTACCGCCTCTTCCTTACAAAAGGTGAATGGGCTGTCAAGTCCGGATATCCGTCCGGGTCAAGTACTGAAGATACCGGTAGGATGATCATTCGGGGATAATTCGTCTTTAACTCTTTTTTTTCGCTTTCTTCCTGCACTGGAGAAGGATGTGAATGATTTTTTATTCCTTTGTATACGAAAAAAGATACAATCGTATGGGTTCATTGGATGAAAAGATATCAGTGGTCAAGGCTAAACCTTGGTTGGTCAGTTTGGTTTGCGCGGTGTTTATCGCCTACCCGAATTTGGCATGGATCTTTTGTGACATGAGCTATCTGGCTCCGAACGATCATCAAGGATTTTTACTCTTCTTTGGGTTCCGTTTTCTTTACTTCTGGGGACTTATTTGGTTTTTGCTGAAAAGTAACTTGAGGCATGAGGATTGTACCTCCTTCTTCGAGCGGTTGCTCTGGAATGCCCTGTACGTTTCCGGAGGCTTTGTTGTCTATAAATTGATCTCCTTCCTGACTATTAGTTATGATCGTTTTTTGAGTATCATTATCTTCCAGTTTATCGTGTTGGCGTTGTTATGTACCTTGATCGGCTATATACAAATGCTATATCACAATCAACGGGAAAAGGATCAATTGATCGAGAATCTGCGTGTCGAGAATTTGCAGAGCCGCTGCGATGCATTGGTGAACCAGATCAATCCGCATTTCTTTTTCAATTCATTGAATGGAATCTCCTCCTTGATACGGAAGAAAAACGATGAGAATACCTTGTTGTATGTTACGAAATTGTCCGATATATTCCGTTATATCCTTCAGAGTGATAAAAAGAATTTGGTACCACTGTCGGAGGAGCTTGCGTTTATAGAGGCTTTTCAGCATGTAATGGTAGTCCGTTTCGCCAATAAGCTTACTTTTACGATCGAAGTTCCCGAAGATAAGCGGAACTTGCGAATTCCCGTATTATCTTTGCTTCCGTTGGTAGAGAACGTGACGGTACATAATATTATAGACAGCGAGCACCGGATGGATATCTTGATCCGGCTGAACGAGCGAATGGAACTGGTTGTTTCTAATCCAATCTATCCGAAATTGACCTTACCGGATACGAATGGAACCGGGCTTAAGAATCTGGAGAATCGTTTCTTGCTATTAATGAATAAACAAATACGGGTAGAATCTGATGAGGATGAGTTTCAGGTATACCTACCCCTAAAATGATGCTATATGAGAATACTGATCGTAGAGGACGAGACCGCCGCCTATGAGAACTTAGCGGATATGTTGGTTACAATAGATCCCACGCTTGAGATCATGGGAAATACGGAGAGTGTCCAGCAAACGGTACGTTGGCTGCAAGCCAATCCGAGGCCGGATTTGATTTTTATGGATATTCATTTATCGGACGGTTCCGCTTTCGCTATTTTTGACCAGATAGAGGTGGAGGCACCGATTATCTTTACTACGGCGTACGATCAATATGCGATCGACGCTTTCAAAGTAAACAGCATAGACTATATCTTGAAGCCGATTAAGTCGGAAGAATTGAAAAGGGCCTTAGATAAGTTTAGCCGATGGAATCATCAAGATATCATCCATTATTTATCCCAATTAACACAGTTGTCTACTACTCCTAAATACAAGGATAAACTACTGATTCCTATTAAGGATAAATTGTTGCCTATTAGCTTGAAAGATGTGTCTTGTTTCTATACGGCTGATAAGAATACATATGTTTATTTAAAGAGTGGTAATTCGTATCCATATGCTAAAACATTGGAACAGATAATTTCTTCTTTAAGTCCTGCTGATTTTATTCGTGCGAATAAACAATTCATCATTTCTCGTGATAGCGTGAAGGACATAACAATTTGGTTTGATAGCCGTTTGCTCGTTACTTTGGATATAGAAGTGCCTGAGCGTATATATATTAGTAAAAATAAAGCATCCGAGTTTAAGTCTTGGATAGTAAGTCTGGAATAATAATTAAATAGAAATGCCGGTTCTCTTAAAGCCGGTATTTTTTTGCCCTTTTCGTGTTCAATCCCCATTTTTTCCTTTTCGTCAACAATCGGAAACTTCCTATCCGATAATTCTTCATCTTTGCAATATAAACAAGGAGATACATCAATAAGATGTAAGTTGAAATTTTGATGTTAATCCGAGTTTTATCATACACATTAGATAGGTTAATAGGTTTGTAAAAAAGGATTAGTCCGAAACAAAAGAATGTTTAGGCTATCTTCTCTAAAATGAGTGTTTGTTTTGTAAATGGTTTTGTAATAGGTAAATTGTAGGTATTATGAGAAAGTTAATTATGGCGGTAGCGGTTTTGGGAATGAGTGCTACAATGAATTTTGCGAAAGCGCAATGTGTGAATGAATATGGGAATAAAGAACCGTTTGCGGTAGAGTTTAGCCGATTGAGTTCTTATCTAGGATTGGCTCCTTACCAAATGGAGGAGGTACTTAACATTAATGATTATTTTGTACAAGAACAAAGAAAGAGTTTGAGCAAAGACCTGAAGCGTCAGGATGAACGATTGCAAAAAGCCGTGTACGGCAATTTGAAGCTGATGAAAGAGGCGTTGACTGCCGATCAGTATCGCAAGTATGTCATATTGTTAAATGTAACTAACAACAATAACCGATTAACCGGAGCTGTGACATTTACGGATATCTATTTGGCTGAGAATAAATGAGTGTAACCTTGGCTCGATGTGATGTTGATTAGAAAGGCGATCCTTGTGTCGAACAGGGATCGCCTTCTTTGCTTCTGTCCTTTTCCTTTTGGAAGTGCGCTATCAGATTTTAGCGAAAGCTTGATCCAGATCATCTATAATATCATCTATATATTCGGTTCCGATGCTCAAGCGTACGGTGGATGGTGTTATGTGCTGTTGGGCAAGTTCTTCCGGGCTCATCTGGGAATGAGTGGTCGTGTATGGATGAATGACAAGGCTCTTTACATCGGCGACATTCGCTAGTAGGGAAAATATCTCCAGTGAGTCGATGAATTTCCAAGCGGCTTCCTGCCCGCCTTTGATCTCGAAGGTGAAGATACTGCCGGCACCATTCGGGAAATATTTATTGTAAAGTTCATGGTCCGGATGGGTAGGAAGTGATGGATGATTCACTTTTTCTACTTTCGGATGTTTTGATAAATAATCCACGACTTTCAATGCGTTTGCTACATGGCGCTCCACGCGTAGGGATAAGGTCTCTAATCCTTGCAACAATATAAAAGCATTGAAAGGAGAGATCGTTGCCCCGGTATCGCGAAGAATGACCGCACGGATACGGGTGACAAAGGCGGCGGAACCTGCTACGTCCGCAAATATGGCTCCATGATAACTTGGGTCTGGTTTAGCTAATGTAGGGAACTTATCTGCATTCGCCTTCCAGTCGAAAGTACCTCCGTCTACAATTACACCTCCTAGGCTACTGCCGTGTCCTCCTATGAACTTTGTGGCGGAATGGATGACAATGTCAGCTCCATGTTCGATCGGACGAATCAAGTAGGGGGTTCCGAACGTATTGTCTACGATTAATGGAACATGGTATCGGTGAGCGACTTCCGCTACCGCATCCAGATTCGTTACGTCAGAGTTAGGATTCCCGAATGTCTCTACATAAATGGCTTTCGTGTTTTCCCGGATGGCTGCTTCTAATGCGTTTAGGTCATTTACATTGATAATCGTATTAGTAATGCCTTGGGAGGCCAGTGTATGGGTGATCAGGTTGAAGGAACCGCCATACAAATTATCGGCCGCGATAATATGATCTCCTGCCCTCACTATGTTCTGTAACGCATAGGTGACAGCCGCTGCTCCTGAAGCCACGGCCAAACCTGCCACACCTCCTTCTAAGGCAGCTACACGTGCCTCGAAAACGCCTTGCGTGGAGTTTGTCAAACGTCCGTAAATATTCCCTGCGTCACGTAGGCCGAAACGGTCTGCCGCATGTTGTGCGTTATGGAATACATAGGAAGTTGTTTGATAAATGGGTACTGCACGTGCGTCGGTTGCGGGATCCGGTTGTTCTTGTCCTACATGAAGTTGTAATGTCTCGAAATGTAACTTCTTTGTTGCCATAGTCATCTTGTTTATTTAGTTCTTATTCTGTTGGCAAATGTATGATGTGTGTGCTTTTTGGACAAGATTCGTTGAGAATATAGAAAATAATACTATTTTTAGGGCTATAAATAGAATACATCTTCGGCGAAGGACGCTGGGGAATCAATCCGATAGAATTTTTTTCTTATGAATGTTTCAGATAAGTTAGACAAGGTGGATCTGCAAATCCTCCGAACGTTACAAGATAATGCCCGGTTGACTACGAAAGAGTTGGCGGCAAGGGTCAGTCTCTCGTCAACCCCGGTGTTCGAGCGTTTAAAACGTCTTGAGAATAGTGGATATATAAAGAAGTATATAGCGGTACTAGATGCGGAGAAGCTGAATCAAGGCTTTGTTGTCTTTTGTAGCGTGAAATTGGTTCGGCTGAATAAGGATATAGCTTTTGAGTTTACCCGGATTATTCAAGAAATCCCCGAGGTAACGGAGTGCTATAATATTTCAGGCGATTATGATTACTTATTGAAGATACACGCTCCCAATATGAAATATTATCAAGAGTTTATTTTAAATGTGTTAGGAACGATCGATAGTTTGGGCTCGTTGAGAAGTACTTTTGTCATGGACGAGGTTAAACACGACTATGGGATCCATATTTAAGCAGTAGATATTCTATTTTTGTCTTTTGTTAGGGTTTCCTTCCAAATATTTGTATATATTTGTGGCTATACAGTATAAAAATGGGAGGTGTAAAACCATGGACGATACAAAGGACACAAAAGATATAAAAGAAACGGGCGAGGCTGCGTCCGTTCTCTCTGCGGACGAACAGATGATACAAGATGGGTTCAATGCGTTGTTGAACGATTATTTGAAGTCAAACCACCGCCGTAAGGTCGAACGAATCACGAAAGCTTTTAATTTCGCCAATCAAGCGCACGCCGGAGTGAAACGGCGTTCCGGCGAACCTTATATAATGCATCCTATCGCCGTGGCTCGTATCGTATGCCGGGAGATGGGTTTGGGCTCTACCTCTATTTGCTCTGCGTTATTGCATGATGTCGTGGAAGATACCGAGTATACGGTGGAGGATATCCGGGATATGTTCGGAGACAAGATCGCCCAGATCGTGGATGGCTTGACGAAGATATCCGGTGGCATTTTTGGGGAACAGGCCTCGGCTCAAGCCGAGAACTTCCGTAAGTTGCTGCTGACTATGAGTGACGATATACGGGTGATTCTAATCAAGATCGCAGACCGTCTTCATAATATGAGGACTTTGGGTTCCATGCTTCCCGCCAAGCAATTTAAGATCGCGGGTGAGACTCTTTATCTGTATGCTCCTCTGGCGCATCGTCTGGGTCTCTTCTCGATCAAGACGGAACTGGAGGATTTGAGTTTTAAATATGAGCATCCGCAAGAATATGACTTCATCAGCGCTAAGTTGAAAGCGACAGAAGAGAGCCGTAATAAATTATTCGAACGTTTCGCCGCCCCTGTGGACGAGAAGCTGAAATCGATGGGACTTCAGTATGAGATGCGTGCCCGTGTGAAATCGGTCTATTCCATTTGGAATAAGATGGAAAGCAAGGGTGTCGCTTTCGAGGATATTTATGATATTTATGCGGTCCGCATTATTTTTGACCCGCTTCCCGGTGTGGACGAGAAAAACCAATGTTGGGATATCTACTCGGCTATTACGGATATTTACCGGATTCGTCCCGACCGTATCCGTGATTGGGTGAGCCGTCCGAAAGCGAACGGTTATCAAGCGCTTCATCTGACCGTTATGGGACCGGATGGACAATGGGTAGAGATCCAGATCCGTAGCCGCCGTATGGATGATATCGCAGAGAAAGGCTTCGCTGCCCATTGGAAATACAAGGAATCCAACGTGGAGGAGGATACGGAATTGGATAAATGGATACAAACCATTACCGAGATATTGGAGAGTCCGGACCCGAATGCGCTGGATTTCTTGGATACGATCAAACTGAACTTATTTACTTCCGAGATATTTGTTTTCACTCCGAAAGGAGATATAAAGACATTGCCCCAAGGGGCTACCGCCTTGGATTTCGCTTATGCGCTTCACTCCGATATCGGTAATAAATGTATTGGCGCTAAGGTAAACCATCGTTTGGTGCCATTGAGTCATCCGCTGTCCAGTGGAGATCAGGTGGAGGTCTTGACTTCCCGCTCTCAGGAGCCGCAACCGGAGTGGTTGAATTTCGTGACTACCGCTAAGGCTCGTGCGAAGATCGATGCCGTATTAAAGCGTGTCCGTAAAGAGGTCGCTAAGTATGGAGAGATAAAAGTTCTTGATGCCTTCAAGCGTTCGGAGCTTGAGGCGAGTACATCCAATCTGGATAAATTAGGCATGTATTTTGGATTCTCGAAACGCGAGGAATTCTTTTATGCGGTAGAGAAGGGGGATGTGGTTTTGCCCGAGAATTTAAAGAAGCTGTTGAAGGAGAAGACGGATAATGTCTTGTTTAAGTATGTGAAACAGGCGTTGGGTGTCGCTTCCAAGAAGGTGAAACAACCCGAAGAGGAGGAAGCCAAGAAAGAGAAGCCTAAATATGATAAGAAAAAGCCTTATTTATTGAAAGAGGAGGCTTTTGAGCGTAATTATGTAATTGCCGAATGTTGTAAGCCGATTCCGGGAGATGACTCTTTAGGTTTTATCAATGATGATGGAAATGTAGTAGTTCATAAACGTTCCTGCCCGATCGCCATGCGCTTGAAAAGTAGCTTTGGCGAACGTATCTTGAATACGGTTTGGAGCAGCCATATGAACGCTTCTTTTGAGGCCACGCTAGAGGTGAAAGGTATAGACTCGATAGGCGTACTGAATACGATCACGAAAACGATTTCCGAGGATTTCAACGTGAACATCATGCGCTTGCTGATCGAGGCGAAAGACGGCGTGTTTGAAGGTAAGATAAAGATGAAAGTTCATGACGTAGAAGATATCCAGAAAATGTGCGTGACTTTGTCGAAGATACAGAATATTAAATCTGTCGGACGTGTAGCGGATTAAGTGTAGCGAAGTGCTTCGCTACACTTTTGTTTTATAAAAGCTTTATCAGCCGACAATCAAATAAGTTATATAAGCTATATAACAAGCGATCAATAGGATTCCCTCCGGCCTAGTGATGGTCCGTTTCTTGAAGAAAAGGCCAAAAATATAAAGCAATACGCATGAACCGATCATGACGCCCAAATCCAGATTGGTAATGCCTTGTATGTTCATCGGCGTGATTGTCGCGCTACAACCTAATACGAAGAATATATTGAAGAGGTTGGAACCGATAACATTTCCGATCGCCATCTCCGGGTTCTTCTTTAATGCGGCCACGACGGAAGTCGCTAACTCAGGAAGAGAGGTTCCTCCGGCCACTAAAGTCAAACCGATAATAGATTCGCTAACACCCAGTCCACGGGCGATACCAGAAGCTCCATCCACGAAAAATTGTCCTCCGTAAATCAAACCAGCCAATCCACCAATGATGAATAAACTCGCTTTCCAAATGGGCATTATTTTAATCGTGCTCTCTCCATTTTCCTCTCTATTATGTGCGATCGCGAATGTATAGCCAAGGAAAATGGCGAAGAAGCATAATAGTAACATTCCATCGCTACTACTGATACTATTGTGCGATGCGCCGTTGATCAAAACGTCATTCGCACAAATAAATAATACGATTGAGGCAAGCACGCAAAGAGGGATCTCTTTGCTCAACGTACCTTTCGTGACGCTGATCGGTACGATAGCGGCCGTACAGCCGACAATCATCAAGGCGTTAAATATATTGCTTCCTACTACATTACCAATAGCGATATCCGAGCTTCCTTTCAAGGCGGATACGACACTGACCGTTAATTCCGGTGCGGAAGTCCCAAACGCCACAATAGTTAGCCCGATTACTAAGCTGGAAATATTGAAGCGTTTGGCTACCGAGGCGGCACCATCTGTCAAGGCGTTAGCCCCGACTAAAATTAGTAGTAAACCGCCAATTAGTAATACGATATCCATTAGTCTTTAGAATGGCAAATCATCGATTGGATTGGCCGGTCCGAAATCAGGAGCGGATGAGGCTGGAGCCGTAGGAGCGGAAGCCGGAGCGAAATTATCCGGAGTTACTCCCATCGGAGCGGCTTGAGGAGCTGCCGCCATCGGACGGTCTACTTTCCATGCGTTGATACTGGTGAACCAGCGGCCTTGGTACTCACGGCTGTCAATGTCGAAAGAGACTGTCAATTCCTCGCCCGGCTGAATGGCCGCTTGAGCGATCTTATCCGCTCCGAATATCTGGAAGCATACTTTCTTGGGATATTGATCGTGTGTCTCTAATACGTACTCTTGTTTTTTCCATTCGTTTCCGGCTTTGCTGACACCGCCTACTTCCGGTAGGACTTGAATAATTTTTCCTGTAATTTCCATGTCTTGTATTTTATTTGCTTATGTTTTATTTAATTGGGGACGAAGGTACGGTTTTGTTCTGGTTTTATCAACAGAATAATCACACTTTCGGGGCAAAAGCATCGAATGCGTCTTTCATAGCTAACAGCTCTTCTTTGATCTGTTTCAGGCGGTTTACGATCTCTTCTTGCCGGATCGTCGTCTCTTTATTGTCCTTCAGTTTTTGCCGTGCGCCGGCCAAGGTCATCCCTCTCTCTTTAACCAGATGGTAGATGAGGCGTACCGCGTCGATATCCTCCTGCTTGTAAAAACGGGTACCTTTGCTCGTCTTCCTTGGATTGATGATATCGAACTCCTTCTCCCAAAAGCGAAGGGTGGACTCGTTCACGTCGAACATCTGCGCCACCTCGCTGATGGAAAAATAGAGTTTGAGATCTTTATTCTTTTTTAGACTCATACTGCTAATGAAGTTTAATCCATAACCTGACCATGATTCTCGGCAATCTGGATCATACGGTCGTATTCCTCAGGTGAGAGATCCATGTAATAGTATTTAGATGGGTTATCATACTTCCCTCGTACGATTACCTCATAATGCAAGTGAGGGCCGGTAGATTTCCCGGTATTTCCAACCTCGCCAATCACCTCTCCACGAGTAACCTTTTGTCCGACACGTTTCTTGAACTTACTCATATGACCGTATAAAGTCTGATAGCCGTAGCCATGATCGATAATCAAACAATTTCCGTATCCCTGTTTCCAAGCGGCGAAAGTGACAACGCCATTACCTGTCGCATAGATCTCCGTTCCCACTTTAGCCGAGAAATCCATTCCGGAATGGAAACGAGGTGTACGGTAAATCGGGTCGATACGTACGCCATAGCCGGAAGCGGTACGACGCAGATCCTTATTGGAAATCGGCTGGATCGCCGGGATACATTTACTTCTCTCTTCTTGGTTCTTTCCTAGAGAGATCAGTTCTTCCAAGGAATTGGATTGGATATATAATTGCTTACGTAGCATATCCATCTTTTGGGTCGTGGAGACAACAAGCTCCGGATTGGACAGGCTCATCAAATGCTCGTAACGGTTTGTCCCTCCAAACCCGGCTTTCCGAACGGACTCGGGTATAGACTCAGCTTGGAAGATAGCCCGGTACAGATTCTCGTCACGCTGTTGGATATCATCCAATACGTCCAACGCGTTATTTAAGCGAAGGGAAAGCACCTCGTATTGAGTTTGCAATAGGCGGTTCTCCTTACGTAACTGAGATTCCATCGGAGAGTCCACCAAATGCATCATGACGAAAAAAGTGGCTACGCCGAATGCTATTCCGGTGCTTAAATGGCGGAGAACGGTGAACAGCCGGTCTTTGCTAGATGGGTATACACGCTCATAATTGAGAGTGTTCGGATTGTATAAATAGTATGTTTTGCGACTTTTAAAGAGTTTCATCTACATTTTTTGTTATCTGAATGCACGCAAAAATAATAATTTGCAGTACTTTTGCAAATTGTTTTTCAGAATATTAACGAGAACTATATAAATAGATTATGTTGACAGCAAAAGAAATCCGTGAATCCTTCAAGCAATTCTTCGCTTCTAAGGAACACCAGATCGTGCCTTCCGCTCCAATGGTGGTAAAGGGTGACCCCACGTTGATGTTTACGAACGCGGGAATGAATCAGTTTAAAGATATTATCTTGGGCAACGTGCCCCGTAAGTATCCTCGTGTCGCGGACTCTCAGAAATGTCTTCGTGTTAGCGGTAAGCATAACGATTTAGAGGAGGTAGGACATGATACCTATCATCATACGATGTTTGAGATGCTCGGAAACTGGTCGTTCGGAGATTATTTTAAGAAAGAGGCGATCAACTGGGCTTGGGAATACTTGGTAGAGGTATTGAAGCTGAATCCGGAGCGTTTATATGCCACCGTATTCGAGGGAAGCCCCGCTGAAGGCTTAGATCGTGATAACGAAGCTGCTGGTTATTGGGAGCAATATTTACCGAAAGATCATATTCTGAACGGTAACAAACATGATAACTTCTGGGAAATGGGGGATACGGGTCCTTGCGGTCCCTGTTCCGAGATCCATATCGATCTTCGTTCGGACGAGGAGCGTGCGGCGGTCAGCGGCGCCGATATGGTAAATAAGGATCATCCGCAGGTAATCGAGATCTGGAATCTTGTATTTATGCAATTCAACCGTAAGGCCGATGGTTCTTTGGAACCGCTGCCGGCTAAGGTGATCGATACCGGTATGGGATTCGAGCGTCTGTGTATGGCATTGCAGGGTAAGACCTCAAATTATGATACGGACGTATTCCAACCGATTATCAAGGTAATTGCGGGAATGGCGGGTACGACTTACGGTACGGATAAACAGCAAGACATCGCCATGCGTGTGATCGCCGACCACATCCGTACGATCGCTTTCGCTATCACGGACGGACAGTTGCCTTCCAACGCTAAGGCCGGTTATGTAATCCGTCGTATCTTGCGGCGTGCTGTTCGTTACGGTTATACGTTCTTGGATCGCAAGGAAGCGTTTATGTATAAGCTTTTGCCCGTATTGATCGAGACGATGGGCGACGCTTATCCGGAATTGATCGCTCAGAAAACCTTGATTGAGAAGGTTATCAAGGAGGAGGAAGAATCTTTCCTTCGTACCTTGGAAACCGGTATCCGTTTGCTGGATAAGAAAATGGAGGAGACGAAGGCTGCGGGCAAGACGGTCTTGAATGGCGTAGATGCCTTTACATTATATGATACCTACGGATTCCCGTTGGACTTGACGGAATTGATTCTTCGTGAGAACGGCATGGAAGCCGATATCGAGGAGTTCAATAAGGCTATGCAGAAGCAGAAAGAGCGTGCCCGTAACGCCGCCGCTATCGAGACAGGCGACTGGATCACGCTGAAAGACGGTGAATGTAAGTTCGTGGGTTATGATTTGTTCGAATGCGAGGCAGAGATCTTGCGTTATCGCCAGATCAAACAAAAGAATAAAGTATTATACCAGATCGTTCTGGATCAAACCCCGTTCTATGCGGAAATGGGTGGACAGGTCGGTGATACGGGTTGGTTGATCGCCGACGACGAGAAGATCGACGTGATCGATACGAAACGAGAGAATAATTTGCCGGTTCATTTGGTAGCGAAACTCCCGAAAGATGTGACAGCTACTTTTACTGCGAAGATCAACGAGAAAAAGCGTATCCAGTGTGAGTGTAACCACTCTGCCACGCACCTTTTGCATGAGGCGCTGCGTGAGGTATTAGGTACGCACGTAGAGCAGAAAGGTTCGTATGTTTCGCCTGATTCTTTACGTTTCGACTTCTCTCATTTCCAGAAAGTGACGGACGAGGAAATCCGTAAGGTGGAAATATTGGTTGGAGAGAAGATCCGTGCGAACTTCCCGTTGGAAGAGCATCGCAATATGCCGATCGCCGAAGCAAAGGCGCTAGGGGCTATGGCTTTGTTCGGTGAGAAATATGGCGATGAGGTACGTGTCGTGAAATACGGAAGCTCCGTGGAGCTATGTGGTGGTACGCATATCCCGGCAACCGGTATGATCGGTTCTTTGCGCGTGATAGGAGAGAGCTCTATCGCCGCAGGAGTCCGTCGTATAGAGGCGGTTACGGCCGAGGGCGCCGAGCAATTCGTATATGCCCAGCAAGATCTGATCCGTGAGTTGCGTGCGTTGATGAACCATATGCCGAATTTGGCGCAAGCGATGAAAAAGTCTATCGAGGAGAACGCCGAGATGAAGAAACAGATCGAGGATTATATCCGTGAGAAGTCTATGCGTTTGAAGGAGGAGATCGTGGCGAAAGCTTCGGAGAGCAACGGTATCAAGGTTATGCAATTTGTAGGCAAGGCAAATGCGGACGCTATGAAGAACGTGGCTTTCCAGATCAAGGCGGAGACAACCGATAGCTTTGTCTTTGTTGCCGGTATCATTGACGATAACAAATGCACGCTCATGCTTATGTTAAGCGATGATTTGGTGAAAGAGGGCTTGCATGCCGGTAAGATCGTAAAAGAGGCCGCTAAGCATATCCAAGGCGGTGGTGGTGGACAACCCCATTTCGCTACGGCCGGCGGTAAGAACATGGAGGGCCTTTCCATTGCGGTTGGCGCTGTGAAAGAGGCTGTTGGAGTACAGTAAAATCGGTTCGGAAGAAATTGACTTTTCTTTCGGACTTAATGATAGATTCCTTCGGATCGAATAAGAATTCCATCCGAAGGAATTTTTTTATGTCGTTTTGATAATCGGAATACATGTTTTACCTTTGTGGTCTAAGGTTTTAAATAAAAAAGATATGTCAGAGCAAAAAGTGGTTATTTGCAAGGACCTGAAATCGGAACTGCAAGATTTTCTCTCCTCTCTAAAATACGATAAGTTGTTCATCCTTATGGATACGAATACCAAAGAGAAATGTTTTCCCTTGGTAGAGGATATACCGGCCTTTCGAAAGGCGCCGATTCTCGTGATGGAAGCGGGTGATATGAATAAGGGTTTTGTCTCATTAGCCCAGATATGGACAGCTTTGTCGAATGAGGGGGCTTCCCGTAACTCCTTGCTGGTGAATTTGGGCGGCGGTATGATTACGGATATGGGTGGTTTTGCCGGCGCTACTTTCAAGCGGGGCATCCGTACGATCAATATCCCTACGACCTTGATGGCGTCCGTCGATGCTGCGGTTGGCGGTAAGACGGGTATAAACTTCAATGGGTTGAAGAACGAGGTCGGTTCTTTTTATCCCCCCTTGTGTGTATTCATCGATTGCGATTTCTTGCGCACGTTGGATCGCGATAATATCCTTTCCGGTTATGCGGAGATGATCAAGCACGGGTTGATTAGTTCGATGGAGAATTATGCGTCTGTCATGCTTTTTGATATCGACACCATGAATTATTCGTATTTGAATAGTTTGGTAGGCCAGTCGGTCGCCGTGAAAGAGCGGATCGTAGAGGAAGATCCCAAGGAACAAGGTATTCGTAAGGCATTGAATTTCGGTCATACGATCGGCCACGCTTTCGAGAGCTTGTCTTTCCTGAAAATGCGTCCGATCTTGCATGGTCATGCGGTAGCGGCGGGTATCGTGAGCGAGCTTTACCTCTCGCATAAGCTGTGTGGCTTCCCGATGGAGAAATTGAGTCAAGTCGTTTATTATATAAAAGAGTATTATCCGGCGCTCTTCTTTGACTGCACGGACTACGATACCTTATATGAGTTAATGACACATGATAAAAAGAATGAAGGCGGTATCATCAACTTCACTTTACTGAAAAATGTAGGGGATGTCCGTATCAACCAATCGGTCACCAAAGAAAAAATCTTGGAGTCTCTTGATTTTTATCGTGAAAGTTTTGGCATTTAACGGAAAAAAACTACCTTTGCACCCGTAAAATAAAAGCGGGATGTAGCTCAGCCCGGTTAGAGTACGCGTCTGGGGGGCGTGTGGTCGCTGGTTCGAATCCAGTCATCCCGACTAAAGCTGAGAGAAAAGGAGTTAAGTCTATGGCTTAACTCCTTTTTTTGCTCTCTATCACTTTCCTAAAACAATGAGGCAGTAGAAATTCCGACTCATTCGATATTCATGGGGGATAGCCTTAAATCATGACAATAGATTAAAATTGATATATTTCCGTTTGAATTTAGTGCGGTCATTCCAGCCTGTTTTAGCCATTATATCTGTTAATGGTTGCTTAGTGCCGACTTATCGGTGCATGCTCTGTGAGTTCAAAGTCTTTTGGGGCACGATTGTTTATCGGAGTAGGGAGGCCTAGCTGTTTGATAGAGTGCCATTGGCTGCTGAAGTGAATAACTAACGGCTTGTCGAATGAATAACTAGCGGCTATATATAGCCGCTAACTAACGGCTCGGGAAGTGAATAACTGATCACTTGGAAAGCCTTCTACGGCCTGCGAAATCAAGTATGCGTTAACCTAGAGGAGGATTCTTGGAAATTATATTATATATGTACACGTACATTAAAGAATATGATGTATATGAATAGGATTTAGTAATACATACCAATAATATCAAGGACTGATTTATCTAATAAAACGGCTAGTATAAACGATCGTTTTAATTCGTCATTTGCAAAGGTACGCGTTTCTTTGATACCTGCAACCCTTCCGAGCTATTTTTTTCATCCCTTATTCGCTTTCTTATCAATAGGATAGCCTATCCTTTACGAAACAACCGATTCCGTAAACGAACCTCCCGTTTTCCCTCTTCAAAAACGCAAGATCTAAACGATGGTCTAGACTAGTCGTTTTGGTATGGCGAAGGATAATTAAAGAGTTGGGAGATATTTAATTAACACTATTATTAATATTTAAATTAGAGATTATGAACAAGAAGTTTTTTACTTTGGCGGTTAGTGTCCTGCTAACCTCGGCGTTTACCTCTGTCTCTGCTATTAATACAACTACATCTCCGGATAAAGTTGTAGCTGCAAATGGCACGAAGGATGATGGCCATGAATTCAAATCAGGCAAGAAGTATTATGTAGCGATGACTGCTGCTGATGGTACTTTAACTGATGGAGAATTTGTATTAGGAATAAAGAATACGGATGGAACATTAAGTGCCACAACAGCTGCTGCGGAAAATGTTAAGTTTGATGACGAGAATATTGCTCAATATCTGTGGGTGGTAGAGAATGCTGTAGGTACGGATGGTAAGACGTATTATACATTTAAGAATCCGGAAGCCGGGGCTTATTTGAGCTTTGATAAGAGCGGTAATTTGGTGACAAAAAAAACGGAAGCGGTAGCAGGCAAGGCTGATAAGTCTATTTATTTTTATTTTGGTTCAAATGATAGTTATGACGGAAAGGGACAATTGCTTAAGTCTGCGGCTAAGGCTCCGGATAATGAATTAACTCTATCTGAAAATGGAATCGCTGTTGGTGCGACAGGTGATAATAAAATCGTTCTGTTTGAGGCCGCTGAAAATACAATGACTGCTGATGAGTTGAATAGTCAATATCTAGGAGATGGCTTCTCTTTGAAGTTCGCTAAGGAACCGACAGAAAATATTTTCAGCCAGACAGTAAAGGCATACAATTTAGCGGCGACTGTGGCTCCCAAGGCTGGTACTTATTTTGCGATATCAACACCTGCGGAAGGTATCAATACACCCGATGACTTTGAGGCTTCTACATTCATAGCGATTAACTTGGAGAAGAATTATGGCTTTAACGCCCTAGATCCTAAGGCTGGACAAGGTTATGAGTTTACGATAGTTGGTGGTAATGTGTTGAAGAAGGATGCTGACATTGAGAAAGATGAATTACCGGTAGAGAATGCGATGTTCACGGTGACAGAGAAATATCCTACAAATGATCCGGGTAAATATACTTTGACAATGTCCGCTACGGTTATTAAGGATGGAAAATATGATGCTGGACAGAATGTTGCTGTAGGTGTCGTAACGAATGCAGGCACTAATTATTTAACGACAACCTCGGTAAATGGTGCCACGGTAGCTCAGTTTGGCGCCTCTAATATTATTAAACCGGAATCGTTATTGAAGGCTGATGCTCCAGCTGTTTATCAGATCATGTTCACAAGTGGAGCAGATAAGGTAAGTGGTAACAATAGCTCAGAGTATGGTAAATATTTGCGAGTTAGTACGACTACCACCGGTGGTTCTACCACTTGGAGTTTGTTAGCTGATGGATCAGACTATACGATGATGAACGCTCCGATCGCTCAATGGACAATCGTTGGCGTAGATGAGAATGGATCATTTATCTTCCGTAACCGTGAGACAAATGTTGAGATCAAGCTAGGTTTGTATGATCAAAATAACGCTATCCTTGTTCATGGTGCTAAGATTTGTACAGGTAAATGGGATACTCCTGCAGATGTTACAGATGCGAAATTCATATATGGATATGTGAATAGAGCAAATGAGCATGTTTATTCCTCAACTCATGGCGAGATTAATGCTAAGAATATCCAATTAATCCCTGTAGAGAGTGTTGATCCGATGGCCGGTTTCTTGAATCTATCCGATGAGGCTATCGCTTATGGTCCGGTTAAATTGAATTTCAAGAAACAAGATTCCCGAATCGCCGATGATTTACTTTTGACAGTTGTTGATAATGATAAGGTTGAAGCTCATAAGCAAGAGGCCGGCTTTACTTTGTGGAATATCACTAAATTTGACAAAAGTGCAGCCGAGTTGAAAGCTGCTAAATCTGATACGATCCTGAACGTTAAGGGTTATGCTTATTGGGATGCCACTAAGAAATTAGTGAAGACTGTTGCTTCTGGTGATACGGTAGCCGTATTGTCTTATGCTTTCAATCCGGTTAATTCAGATAAATATTTGAAGGCTGATGCCTCTGCTATCGCTACCGTTACTAATTCTACTCCTATGGGTAAGTTTATATTCAAGCAGAACTTGGATGGTTCTTATTCCATGTTGAAGTCTGATAAGAAATATACCGATATGATTAAGGCTGATGGTAATGTCGCTAGCTTGAATACAGGAACAGGAAAGGTAGAGTTTAATTCTTCTACAATCTATGCTGATAAAGACAGTTATCGTGCAGTCTCCTTATTGCGTGAGGATATGGTATCCTTGAAAGGGGAGTTACGTCATGCGGCTTTCCAAGCTGTAAATGGTGGATTCATGGCTGTAGGTAAGGATATGCAGGCAGTGGTAGCTCCGGCTGACGCATCTGCGGAGAACTTGACATTCTGGTTGGATACCGCTGATGTCAATACTTACTTACCTTCGTTCTTCATCTCCAAAGGTATAGCGGAAAAGACGGAGAGAGCCTTCTTGTACAATGCGTATGACTCTGCTTATTATTATAGCACAGGTGCCGCAAGTGAGGTTAAGGATTTCAACTATATCATGAAAAACCAAGGCGAAGAAATAGTGAAAGCTATTTTCCGTCCTGCTACTTTGGTGAATGCAGATACACTGACTACTCAAGTGAAAGGTGAGACTGTGACTGTTGCGGCTGTCGCAAGTAAAGGCGTTTTGGCTGGCTTGAACAACTATAAGTTCAACATTGTATTGAAAGATGCCGCTACAGAAGGTGACTATGTGATTAGAAGCTTGTCTAATGCGCAGTATCTGTATAGTTTGAATGGAAAAATCGGTTTGACTAGCAATTTAAATGAAGCTTTGGTCGTAACCGTTGAAGATGGTATCATTCCGACCGGTAACGAGTCTATTGACAACGCTACTTCTTCTATCGTAGTAACAGGCAACGCCGGTTCTGTAACGATCCAAGGCGCTCAAGGCGAGACCGCTTATGTTCGCAACTTATTGGGTATGCCGTTGGCAGAGACAGTTGTCACTTCCGATAACGCTACGATCGCTGTTCCTGCTGGAATCGTTCTTGTAACGGTTGGCGACGAGACCGTAAAGGTTGTCGTTAAATAAGACATGTAAAGGAATAATGAAAAGATAAATCGAAAATCATTCCCGTGCGGATTATCCAAGTACCCCGAGAGGGCGAACAAGCGGGAATGGATTAATATTAATACTAAAGTAATAAATTAAAGTTCATCCGTAAGTACTTCCGTGAGGATGGAAACGGATCAAAGGCAAGGGGAGACAGTATTGCGCTGTTTCCCCTTATTTGTTGATAAGGGTAGATAAGGGCTTTGTTGGTGAAATGGACGGTATTCGATCTTTTTGATTGATATAAGGGGGATATCGTGACATACCCTTTTCGAGAGAGGTATGAAGTAGGGGAGATCGGAGGGGTATAAATAGCCTTTTTCATGCAAAAGGGCCGCTTTTTACACACGATAGGCGGTAAAAGGCAGTGCGACTAGTCGTGTTTGGCAACGCCAATAGTGCCGTTGGGCATCGTAAACAGTCATGAATAGGGTTGTTAGTACTCATGAATGGGCATCGTAACCCTGTTATATCCCTGTCGTAACTCAATGAGATAGCCCGGATAAGCTATAGGATATGAATTAGGATGAATTAAATTCGCTAGGATAAAAGGCTGTTTTTAACTAATGCGGTATAAGACAAATGATTGCTAATATTTTTTCTCGTATTTGGGGATAAGCTGTACGTTTGCCCGAAAAAAGTGATTCTCCGGCAGTTGAGTTTACAAATTGACAAAATGCCAAGGTGCTTTTTTTGTGAGCTTATAGGAAGGGCTAGATCCGAAAACAAACCTTGATTTTAGAGAATGGCATGGGATAAATTCCATGCTTGTACGTGCTTTATTCCTTCTTTGGAAGGAAGCGGCAGATCATCGAGCGAGACAACGATCTTCTCGTAATTATCCTCAATGGCCTCTAACGAGGCATATTCCCGTTCGATGGTTTCTTTGTCGATTAGTAAATAAGTGGATTGGAGATAGATAACCCTCTCTCCTTTGATAGCGACGAAATCCACCTCTTTGTTCTTTATGCTGCCTACGTATATTTGATAGCCGGCCCTTAATAAATCTAGATAAATGAGGTTTTCTAGTTTATACCCAATGCCGTAGCCAAAGCCTTGATATAAATAATTGTTGAAACCTAGGTCATTGATGTAATACTTACAATTCCCGGCGATGGTCTCCTTTCCCTTGATTTGGTATTTCTCGACTTTATGTACCAAAAAAGTGTCCTCTATGTAACTAATGTAGGAGGCGATCGTATCATAGCTGGTCTTCCTTCCCGAGCTCTTGAAATAATTGGTGATATTCCGAATTGATATTAAATTAGATGCGTTATTTACCAGATAGACAAAAATGTCCTCAAGCAACTTAGCGTCTTTTATGTTTTGTCTTTGTATGATATCACGTAGTAATACGGTGTCTTTTAATGCGGATATATAATTTCTTTGTACTTCTGGTTGAGATAGATGGTATAATTCAGGCATACCACTACTTTGCATATATTCTAGGTAGTGTATCTTGTTATTTTCTTTTTGGGTGATTCCAAGAAACTCTGTGTATGAAAAAGGATAGATGGCAAATTCCACATAACGTCCGGCTAATAACGTGGCGAGTTCTCCAGATAGCATTTTAGAGTTGGAACCACTGATGAATAACTCATATTCGGCGGTATAGTCCTGTGAGTATGAGTTGGCGAAGCGTTCCCATCCCTCTACATTTTGGATTTCGTCAATGAACAGATAGATACGACCTCGAGGATTTATTTGTTTTAAGTAGAGATTAAACAGGGAATCAAGATCTTCATTGGTTTTCAAAAAATAAAAGGCGGATAGCTCACAGTTAATGAAGAATATATTTCGGGGATTTACTCCACTATTGGCGAGATGGCTAGCTAACTGACGAAGGAGATAGCTTTTCCCTACACGTCGCTGTCCTACCAAGACTTTGATTAATCTGTTTCCGGTGTAGGATAATATCCTATCTAAATAATCTTGCCGTTTATAGCCTGTTGGAAAATCGTTTCCACCCCATAGGTTATACTTCTCTAATGTCTTAAATCTATCGTCCATACTCGAAACTTTTGCGTAAAAGTACAAAAGTTTCGAATGAACTCGAAACTTTTCCCGTTAAGAATAGGATATACCCTCAAAAAAATAACGGCAACCGCCTTCCGCCGAAAGCCAAGTTGCCGTTCAAAGTTAGGAATAAGGTTTGGTTTGTTCCTTTGTAATGATTCTAACATTAATATGTAATGAGAGTTTTCTACATTTTATCGATACAAAAGTAAATGCCACTTGTTACGATTTGATTACGGGAGTGTTACATTTTTAGTAAAGGTCTCGCCAAATCGGTTGATAACCTTGATCCGTACGTCTTTGACTCCGGCAGAAGGGTGGCAACGGAATAAGTGCGATGTATGATATCCAGAAGGTTTTCCGTGCATGTCGATATAGTCTTGGTCTTCATCATCGAATTGCTCCATGCGACCTTTCTCTATGCCGTTTTCGCTCCATGTAACTTGGTAGGTCGGGTCCCAATCCCATACGTTCACCACTAGGTAATCCGCTTGTGATTTGAACTCATTCGGCTTATAAACCCTGAATTGATAATCCGAATCATGGCCGGTTGCCTTATAATACCAAGTAGCGGCATTCCCTTTCACCTCAACGACCAGATAACCGTTCGGGGCGCCGCACCGGTTTACATGGCCGGCCCACCAAGCTCCGCAAGCGGCTCCGATATTATGCTCGTACAGATTCGGTGTGACTTGGTTGTTCTCGAAGAAATGCGTATGCCCGGCGAAGATATGGACATTATAAGGGCTGACGATCTCTTTCAGGCTCTCAGCGTCCTCGGCGTTTCCTCCCCCTTTATCCGTCTGGTTGAATACCGGGGCATGTACGTTGATAAATACAAGTGTCCCGGGTTTAACGTAACTCAGGTCGTTTTTCAGCCATTCCAGTTGTTCCTTTCCGAAGCGTTCGTCATATTTCTTGTCTTTATAATAATCAATATCTTTTAAGGTGATGATATGTGCATCCCCGACATTGAACGAATAATTGTAAGGGCCGAAATGATCCTCGTAGATACGCTCCGCATAGCTCTCCTCGGTTACCTTTTGATTGGATAAGGCCGGGTAACGTAAGTCGTGGTCGTGATTGCCGATCACGGAGAACATCGGGATGCCTAAGACCGAGACCGCTTCCTTATAAGGAGTGAATAAATCCATGCGATCCCAAGTAATGTCTCCCAGCGCCATACCGTAGACCTCTTTTCCTTGGTAGCGCTCTATAGTCTGCTTCAAGTCGGGGATGGTCTCTTCACGGAAACGTTTCATCTGCCGTTCGTCGATGGTCTGAGGATCGGAGATTGCCAAGTAGACAAACCCGTCGATTGGCTGTTTCCTAGGGGTGAGCGTAAAATCATGTTCATTGATCTCCTTACTTTTATCAAGTTGCTGATAGAAAAGATCCGGTATACCTTTTGTTTGCTCGATCTCATAGTCACCCGGTACGGAGAGGTAGACAAAGCGGCTTTTGTCCAGATTCGAATCTAGGCTATATTCTCCCCGCTCATTTGTTTGCGTGAAATTATAACCATCCGTAACGACTACGCCTTGTAGCGGTTTGCCTGCCGTATCGGATACAGTGCCTCTTACGGTAGCGGCTTGCGCTATCCAAGTGGATAACGCAAGTAAAAGCGTGAATGATAAGAATTGTTTCTTCATCGTAATTTTTTTTATGATTTGAATATAGAATATGTTAGTTAGAATTTATAACGTACGCCGATTTGAATCTGCCAAGGGTTTCCGTTCATATTGGATACACCCGTGTTTTTGTTTACGTTATATACGTATTGCTTCTTCTCCGCGTCAAAACTCTTGATGGAGTAGATATTCTGCTTGCCTAGATTATGTCCGGCACCCCAGTCCTTGTTCAGCATATTCAGGAAATTGAAAAAGTCTATCGAGGCCTCGATGGAATGAGTCTTATAGATCTTGAAGTTCTTGTTCAAGCGCAAATCGAAAGTACCGTAGAAGCCATTTACGCCACCGTTACGCTCGGCAACCTTCCCATAGTTTTTACGGATATAATCTTTTACGCTCTTCTCCGCTTCCGGATTGTCCAAGATCGCTTGGATACCCTCACGAAGATATTGAGGCGTATTACTATCGTTCGGGTCATAGATATAAGCCAAGTCGTTGGATGATACGAAATCACCGTTCATATTACCACTAACCGCTAAAGAGTAGCGGGTTCCACCGATCCCGGAGAAACGCAAGCCTACGCTGATTCCCCAGAAAGAAGGAGCCGTACCGTAGAATACGACCTTATGGCGGAATTGGTTGTCCGAGTAAGTCATGGTACTCAAATCACGAGGATCATCTTTTACCATCAAGGCTAGAGTCGCTGTATTCGCTACGTTACCGTTGTAAGAGGTGTTATCCTTGGAATCGTTCCACGTATAGCTGAAAGAAAGCTCGCCATCCTTGAAATAACGCCAAGTTCCATCTACGACGAATGCGTATTGGTTGATTTTTCCATCGCTGATTAATTCCAGCACACGGCCTACCTTATCACTTTTACGTCCTTGCATCCAGTCGGTAGCTCCGTTCTTGGTATTGATACTCTCGGCGGGGACGAACACGCCACGATTCCCCTCGGCGGCGATACGGAAGTAAGGCTCATCCACCATATTACGGTCTACGTACATATAATTATGGCGTGCCCAGTTGGCGTAAGCACTGATACCTACCCGCAAGCGATCGGAGAAGAAATGCGTGTAGCTGGCGTTCAACTTATATACTACCGGTACACGGGCATCCTTACTATTCATATTGATCGTGCTGATCTTTTGGATATTCGGGTTGTTAAATAAATCAACGCCCGGAGCGGTAGAAGGATCTTTGCGGTATGCCGGGAAATTCGGTGTCGGAACCAAATTGCCTTGTATATCCACGGACGCTACCTTCGTACCGTCGAACAGCATATTGTTGATCATCGAATAGTTGTTTAAATCCGAGCCGAAGATACCGGCGCCAAGGCGGATAATATCTTGATGTTTATCATTCACGTTCCACGTGAATTGAACGCGGGGTTGCAACTGGAAGGTGGAGATTACGTTGTCCGTACGTAAGCCTAGTTCGTCATAAACAGTCTGGTTAAAGTTCGCATGGTTGAAATAGCGGGTATAATCCGCACGGATACCGGCCATGACCTCGAATCCGGTGAAAAGCTTCGTTTGTAATTGTCCGTAGATAGCGGAGTTCAAGGTATTCATCTTTACGGTAGGATCATCTACCAAGGCGATTTCCCGGGCATAGCGGTAAGGAGTCATATTCTCGAAATTATCCAGTCCCGTGAAATAAAACCGTCCGTTCATCTCACTGCCGTAGAGTGATTTCATATTGGTGTACATGAAGTCCGCTCCGAATGTATAGTTGATGCGGTCCGTATTATAATACATATTGTCTACCAATTGAAGTACATTATCCTTGAAATGTTCAGGAGCGTAGCGTTGACCTCCAAGTTGGATGGAAGTGTACATGCTCTTGTCACCAGATATAGATTCCACGTTCTCTACGATTGCTCTTGGGATATTAGAGCTTGGCAATTGCTTGTTCGGGGTCGTGGCCTCGTAAACCAAGAAATGTTGAAGCTTCAACTCATTAGTCAGTTTCGGGCTTAATACCGAGCGTAAGGTAGCGAGTAAGCTGTTGTTATGCGATTTGCGATCGATCCAAACCTCGTAAAGATTGATACTGGAGTTATCGCTCTCGCTCTGTTTATTATTCTCGTTGATGAAATTATTGCGAATGGTTAACAAGTTGGTTGCGTTCAACTGCCAGTCGATACGGGCGAAGACCGCGTTCGTCTGCTTCTTCTTACCGAACTCCCCGAATTGAGGCTCATTCGAGACTCCGTATTTAGTACGGGCGATATCCAGATAACGGTCTAGCGTAGATTGAGTGACATTATAGCGAGACTCGTCCGCCGCCGTCTTGATATCCGCTATATAAATCGGACGGGAATCCTGTTGGTGATCCCATACGACATAGAAGTGCGCACGGTCTTTCACGATCGGGCCTCCCAAAGAGAAACCATATTGATAGGTAGAGAAGTCGGAAGTCGATTTATTTCCCCGTATATCATAGGAGCTGGATAACCAATCGGCACGACCGAATCCGAATACACTTCCGGTGAAAGTATTGGTTCCTGATTTCGTGACAGCGCTCACGGTGCCGCCCCCGGAACGTCCGTTGGTCACGTCATATTGATTGGTTACCACCTCAAATTCGCGGACGGCTTCCATGGATATCGTATAAGCGCCGGAAGTCGTTCCGCTCGCTACGGTTCCTTTAGCCGTCATACCGTCGATGGTGTAATTCGTTGAGGATGATAATTGCCCGGCGATATTTCCTCCGCTACTCAATGGCGAGAGATCCATTAGGGATGTGAAGTTACGGCCGTTTACAGGAAGCTTCGTGATATTTTGAGCGGAGATAGATGTTGCCGCACCGATCTTCGGAACCATGTTCTTCAAGGAATTAGCGATTACCTCGACGGCTTGTATCTCCACCGATTCCTCCGCCAGCTTGAAATCCACTCGAAGCATATCCCCTTGGTTCAATGCGTATCCTGTCTTTTTCTGTTCTCCATAACCGATATAAGAAGCTGTAACGGTATAAGGAGAACCTAGCGGAAGCTGCTTGATGGTGTATTCTCCTTTATCATTCGTGATAGAGCCCGTGAAGAATCCGGTAGATTCATTCTTGACTTGGATCGTGGCTCCGATCACTGATTCCCCTTTATTATCCACGACCGTACCGGTGATAATGGCTTGCGTTCCTTGTGCGAATAGGAGAGCCGGTAAGCAATTAAAAAATAACAAACAGGCAAGTAACCTGCAAGTAATTCGTTTGTTAAACATCCTCATAACAATCTTTTTAAAATTAAACCTAAATATCTTTTACGGCGCAAAAGTAAGTGCCCCGTTTTGCAAAGAGATTACATCCGTGTGTAGGTTTAAATAAAGAAAAAAGCCTAATGAAGGATATCCATTAGGCTCAACGAGAAAATTATAAATGTGTCTATAAAGAAGAAGGTTAGTCCTCATCCAAAGTTTTGATAATGCTAGATGCTATCTTGGATGAACTCTTGCGGCTGCTCTTTCTGAGTTTATCCGGATTCTCAAGATTCATACAGGTAAAGAAGTTATTCCCCCGATATACCTCGTTTTTATCTTTATCGAATAGGGTATAGCTGACGATATGGAAAAGTGTGCGCAACGGTTGGTCTTGCCATTTAAGATAATGCTGGTTTAATACCAGCAGATAATCAGCGTCGGCATTATCCAATACCTTTTGTAACTCTTCGGTCGGCACGGCTGAAAGATCGGAATAGCAATCCTCGCTCTCCCCGTTCACCTTGATCTCATTCAGTACCTGTCCGGTCACTTGTGTAGCGTTTGCCGGGATAAACTTACAATCTCCGTTCTTTACGGATGCGGCGATATTCTCGGCGATGATCGTATTATACGTTTGGTCGATACTATCCGCTTTCATACCGGTCTCTTCGGCGATCATCCCATTGTAGAAATAGTTTGATTTCACGTTATCGTGCAAACCTACGATGAGAATTTGCTTCGCATGATAATTGTCACCTTCCTTCTTACTTTCTTTAGCGTTCGCTGCTATAGAAGCTACGGCTAAAAAGAACATAACCGTAAAGATTCTGATTTTAAATAACCTTTCCATGATTCTTCTATTAAATTCTGTGTCTATTAATTTCGAAGGCAAAGATATTAGCGGGGTGTTGCAGGGATATTACGGTTGTATAAAGTAATAGTTACCTATAATCCCCCTGTACCGGCTTGGATATTAAAATCGTGGATTCGTTGTAAAGTCTATTCTGCCGTGTGGATGAGTTCAATCAAAAGGCGGTTACCAAGAAACTTTAAGGAGATATAGAAACAGGGGTTGTTTTTAAGGTTCAAAGAACGCTAAAAACAACCCCTGTTATTTTTACTTATTATTCTCGATCCACTTGCGAGCGTTCACGAACGCCTCGATCCATGGAGTGACCTCGTCGTTCTCCTTACGGTCGGCGGGGTAATAACCGCACTGCCAAGGGAAGATCGCACGTTCGGGGTGAGGCATCATGGCTAAATGGCGGCCGTCCTTTGAGCAAACACCGGCAACGGACCAAGGAGAACCGTTCGGGTTGGCGGGATAGCCATCGTAGTTGTATTTAGCGATGATGTTGTACTCCTTCTCCTCGTAGGGGAACTCGAACTTACCTTCACCATGAGCTACCCATACACCCAACTTCGTGCCGCTCAAGGAGCCGAACATTACGGAGTTGTTTTTCGGGATCTCCAAGCTAACGAAGTTAGACTCGAACTTATGGGAATCATTGTGAACCATCTTATGCTTTTTCTCGTGCTCCGGATAAACCAAGCCTAACTCGGCCATCAACTGGCAACCGTTACAGATACCCATGCTCAACGTATCTTTACGTGCGTAATAGTTGTCGATCGCTTTCTTGGCTTTCTCGTTATACAAGAAACCGCCGGCCCAGCCTTTGGCGGAACCTAATACGTCGGAGTTGGAGAAACCACCGCAGAATACGATGAAGTTTACATCCTCCAAAGTCTCACGTCCGCTAGCCAAGTCCGTCATATGGACATCCTTCACGTCGAAACCAGCCAGATACAAGGCGTAAGCTGTCTCACGCTCGCATTGCGTACCCTTCTCACGGATTACCGCAGCCTTGATGCCGTTCGGAGCGCGGCGTTCGGCTGAGAGTCCGTAAGAAGAAAGCTTTCCGGTAAAGTCCTTGTGGAACTTGTACTGTACGGGCTGCATCTTATAGTTCTCGAAACGGTTTCCGGCACAAACGCTTCCGCTCTGCTTTACATCCAGTTTATAAGAAGATTCGTACCATACGTCACGCATATAGTCGATGCCGAAGTGATATTGGATGCCGTCTTTCGATACCAATACATGGCGCTCGTCGGTCGGTTTGGCGATGATGGCGAAACCTACGCCAGCTTCTTCCATCAACTTTTCGAATGCCTTCTTGTCCTTTACCTGAACCAAGATACCCGGATTCTCGGCAAACAGGATCTTCACGATATCGCTCTCGGAGATCTTATCCAAGTTGACATCCAAACCACCCTCTACGTTGGCGAAGCACATCTCTAACAGGGCGGTGATCATACCTCCCGCTGAGATATCGTGTCCGGCAAGGATGAGTCTCTTCTCGATCGCATCTTGTACGGCGTTGAAAGCGTCACGGAAGTATTCCGGATCTTTCACGGTCGGAACCTCGTTACCCAGCTTGTTCAAAGCTTGAGCGAAAGCGGAACCACCCAACTTCAAGGTATCGAAAGAGAAGTCTATATAATAAATGTATGTATTCTTGTCTTGAGCTACTACCGGGGAGACGATTTTCTTGATATCGCTAACCTCCGCACCTGCGGAGATAATCACTGTACCCGGGGCGATCACCTTATCGTCGCCATATTTCTGCGTCATGGATAAGGAGTCCTTACCGGTCGGGATATTAATACCTAAGCTGCAAGCGAAGTCGGAAGCGGCTTGTACGGCTGTGTACAGACGGGCATCCTCACCTTCGTTACGGCACGGCCACATCCAGTTGGCACTTAAGGATACGCTCTCCAACTTATCTGTCAGCGGAGCGAATACGATATTGGTCAATGACTCGGCGATTGCCATAACGGAACCGGCGGCCGGATCAATCATGGCTACCTGGGGAGCGTGACCGATAGAAGTAGCGATACCCGCTTTCCCGCGGTAATCCAACGCTACGGCACCTAAGTCGCTCAACGGCAATTGTAATTCACCTTGACATTGCTGGCGGGCGATCTTACCGGTTACGGAACGGTCTACTTTGTTTGTTAACCAATCCTTGCAGGCTACGGCCTCCAATTGAAGTACGTTCTCCAAATAATGGTGAAGTTCGGATTCTTTGTAAACAACCGGTTGATAAGATTCAGTGACCGTATGGTCTGTCATAACCGTTCTAGGCGGTTTACCGAACATATATTCCAGCTTGATATCGATAGGTTTTACGCCGTCCGCTTGTTCGAAGACAAACTTCATGTCGTTAGTAGTCTCGCCTACCACATACATCGGGGCACGTTCACGATCTGCGATACGTTTTACGCGGGCTACATCTTCTTCTTTCATCAATAAGCCCATGCGCTCTTGGCTCTCGTTTCCTACGATCTCCTTCGCTGAGAGAGTCGGGTCGCCAATCGGCAATTTGTTCATATCGATGTGTCCGCCGGTAGCCTCAACCAACTCAGACAAACAGTTGAGGTGTCCACCCGCGCCATGGTCATGGATAGAGACGATCGGGTTCTCGTCAGACTCGGCGATCGCACGGATCACGTTAGCCGCACGTTTCTGCATTTCCGGGTTGGCACGCTGTACGGCGTTCAACTCGATACCGCTTGTATATTGCCCCGTGTTTACGGAAGAGACGGCTCCACCACCCATACCGATACGGTAGTTATCGCCACCGATCACGACCACTTTCTCGCCCGGTTCCGGATCGCCCTTCAAGGCATCGCGCATATTTGCGAAACCTACACCGCCGGCAAGCATGATTACTTTGTCGTAAGCGTATTTCTTATCGTTCTCCGTGTGCTCGAAAGTCAATAAAGAACCACAGATAAGCGGCTGGCCAAATTTATTACCGAAATCGGAAGCGCCATTGGAAGCCTTGATCAAGATCTGCTCCGGAGTCTGGTATAACCAAGGACGAGGGTCTAGGACTTTCTCCCATTCGCGAGCGCCTTCCGTACGAGGGTAAGAGGTCATATAGACCGCTGTTCCCGCTATCGGCAAGGATGCCTTACCACCGCCCAGACGGTCACGAATCTCACCACCTGTTCCGGTAGCGGCACCGTTGAACGGCTCAACGGTTGTCGGGAAGTTATGCGTCTCGGCTTTCAAGGAGATAACCGTCTTGATATCTTTTACGGCGAAGAAATCGGGTTTGTCACCGGATAGGGGAGCGAATTGCTCTACCGTCGGTCCTTCATTGAACGCTACGTTATCTTTATAAGCGGAAACCAATTTATTAGGGTTCTCGGCGGAAGTTTTCTTGATCAAGTTGAACAAGGAACTTTCTTTTTCCTCGCCGTCGATGATGAATACACCTCCGAATATTTTATGTCGGCAGTGTTCCGAGTTTACTTGGGAGAAACCGAACACCTCGCTATCGGTCAACTTACGTCCCAACTTCTGGCTTACCTCGTTCAAGTAAGCGATCTCCTCTTGGCTTAGAGCCAAGCCCTCTTGTTGGTTGTACACTTCCAAATCCTCAATGTAGACAATAGGATCCGGTTTTTTACTGATCGTGAAGATCTCCTGATTCAAGCCATTGTAGATACGTTGCAACATCGGATCGTGATCCGCATCGCCAGAAGAAACAGGAAAATATTCCTCAATACGGGAAATACCGGTCAGGCCCATGTTCTGGGTAATTTCAACGGCGTTCGTACTCCACGGGGTAATCATTTCCCGGCGTGGCCCTACGTACCAGCCTTCCAATGTTTCTGATTGAACAGGAGTCGCCTCGCTAAACAACCAAACCAGTTTTTGAGTGTCTTCAGGAGAGAAAGCGTGCGCGGCCTCTACAGCCAGCACCGTCTTTGTTGAAGATTGAAAGAATAGAATCATATCGTTGATTTATTAGTATTTATCACGAAATAACGAATAAGCCTCTTTTAGAGAGTGCAAAGATAATGATTTCCCGTGAATTATTATGTCAATACGTTTTAAAAGAAAAGAGGGCGGAACCTCCCGGTCTCGCCCTCTCATGCCCCCTGCATAGTAAAAAATAAGAGTGTGTCTATATTCTACCAGCCTGCGTTCTGTTGTGCGGCTAGCGTGGGGTTTCTTAATATATCATTCAATGGAATCGGCCAAATAAAGCGTTTATCCGTGTACGGGATGAACTGTTTGCTGTTGCCGAACCATTCAGCTTTCACTTCTCCACCAACAACGAATGCGCCTTGGTTCTTCACATTGTTATATTCGATTTTAGCGGGAATACCACCGGACGGCAGCAAGTCGTCAGCCGCTAAACGATGAATGTCTTCCCAACGGCGACCTTCACCTTGGAACTCAATGCGACGCTCCCAAAGGATAGCTTCCACCAGTGCTTTCGTGTTGGCGAAATCGCTTGCCTTATACGTCTGTGTAGCGGGGTCGGCCAAAGAACGGTCTCTTACTTGATTCAATTTCTCCAATGCGAGAGTCTTGTCTCCCGCACGTGCGGCAGCCTCGGCCTCGTTTAGCAATACCTCGGCATAGCGCAGGATCGGGGCGTACTCTTCACGTGTTTGGGGATTCTGGTATTTATCACAGAAGTAATAATCGTCAGACGCACGATAAAGGACGAGGTTACGACGCTTGTCATCCCCTTTCCAGAATTTGGAGTTGTAAAGGGTAGGGGATGTCGGGCACATCGCACGGCCACCTTCACGGGCAGACATCATAGCGGACATAGCTCCATTTACAGATGCGTTATCTTGAGAGTCATTCGGAATGGAGAATATAGATTCCTGATTGTCTTTGTAAGAAACGAAAGGAGTGGCAGGATTGGTTTCCAGAATGAAACGTCCGCCTTCCAGTTTCTTAGCTTCAGTAACTACATTGTTCCAATCACGCATATGTAAATATACGCGCGTTTTCAATGCGATGGCGGCACCTTTGCTCGCACGTCCGATCTTATCAGCATCAATAATGTCCGGAAGCATGCTTTCCGCATTATTCAGGTCGCTTAATATCTGATCGTAAGTCTCCTTAACGGTAGAACGGCCTATGCTTTGTTGCTCAGCGAGTTGGCTGGGGTCGTTTACGGCTTTCGTGTAAATAGGCATACCGTAGTTATTGTTACCTTCTACGTTGTAGGGCAGGGCATAATGGATCATCAAGTTGTGATAGGTTAACGCACGTAAGAACAGGCATTCTCCTTTGTACTGATTCCCTTTCTCTTCGGTTATGACACCCGCCGCTACCGCGCCTTCTATACCTGCGTATACCGTATTATAGCGGTTAATAGCCTCGAAAGAGGTTTCCCACATCGCCACGTTATTAGCGGTAGTCAAGTTATAGGTTGCGGAATAGGTATAATCATAGAATTGGGCGGTTAGGTTCATATCTTCACCGCGCATTTCGCCTTGCAATATACTGGCCGCTCCAAAAGGATAACCGCGTGCCCACCCAAAGTCATTCGGATCTACGTACATACCACATTGTGCGGCATCGTAAGCTCCGACTACGGCTAACTCGCAACGTTCTTCTGTCCCGTATGCCGTAAGCTCGGAGAATTTGTCAACAGGTTCAAGGTCTACGACGTCGCTTTCGCAGGCGGTGAACACGGGTAGCGAGAACAGGGCTGTCCCTAACGCTACTACTGAAATGTTTTTATATAATTTCTTGTATAACATAATTGTAACTTTTCTTAGTTTGTGAAATTAGAATGTAATGTTCGCTCCAAAAGTGAATGAACGTTGCTGTGGCATACCGTTCCAATCTACACCTAAACGAGAGTTTGTCTCAGGATCCAATCCGGAATAACCTGTGATAGTGAGTAAGTTCTGTCCTTGAACATAGAAACGAATCTTTGTCATGTTCAGTTTGGATACGACCGCCTTCGGTAGTGTATAGCCTAAAGCTAACGTCGATAGTTTTAGGTAATTGCCGCTCTCAACGAAGTGTGAATCCGTATATCCATCATTGAATAAGGAAGAGGCGTCTCCATAACCGATTTTTGGAGTCATGCCGTCACCCGGTTGCTCTGGAGAAATCCAGCGGCCTAAGATTTCTGTTCCATTGTTGGAGAAATCCATATTGAACAATGCGCTTTGACGAGAAGCGTTCATGATCTTATTACCTCCGGAGAAGCGGAAGAATACATTTAAATCGAAATTCTTGTAAGAAACTGTATTATTCCAACCTCCGTACCAAGTAGGCATAGATGAACCTAATACCTTACGGTCGCTAGCGTCCAAGGAAGAAGCCTTGGAGACATCCGAAGGGTTGGAAGGATCATATTCCGCATAGTCGTAAGAGCCGAATGTGTCGAATTGCACTAATGAACCGTCCGCCTTACTCCAGATCGGATTACCGTTTGCGGCGTTTACGCCGTAATAATCATATCCATATAAAGATCTATATGACTCTCCTTCACGAATGATTGTGTAATTGTCTACGATGTCTGTTCCGCCGTATAAGCTCTTCACCGTGTTCTTAGCTGTGGAGAAGTTGAAATTAGTTTGCCAGTTCCAATCTTTGGTAGCGATGATTGTAGCGTTAACTGTCAATTCCATACCGGAGTTCTTGATCTTACCGATATTATCAAAATATGAGTTGTAAGGAATACCAGCGGTAGGTGCTGTAGGAACTTCCAACACCAAGTCTTTGGAGTTCTTTTGCCAATAAGCTAGCTCGAATGTCAGGCGGTTATTAAAGAAAGAGCCATCCAATCCGATATCGAAAGTCTCGGTTGTTTCCCATTTAAGCTGGCTGTTACCCATACGGTTCCAAGCGATAGCTGTATTCGATCCTGCTTTCTTCGCCCCGTAAGTTCCCAGATAAGGGAAATAATTCCCTAGGTCAGAGTTTCCGATTGTAGCGTAGCTGGCACGGATACGTAAGTCGTTAAACCAATCATTAATAGTTGATTCGCTCCAGAATTTTTCGCGAGAGATACGCCAAGCGGCTGATCCTCCCCAGAATGTACCCCAGCGGGTGTCTTTCGGAAGGCTGGATAAGCCGTCTGTGCGGACGGAGGCTCCGATATAATATTTACTATCATAGTTGTAATTCGCACGGAACATATAGGAGGCTAATCCCATAAACGTTTTACCTCCAGATACGAATCTCTCACCAAATGTGTTGGAAATGATATGGTCGGTGAAGAAAGCATCGGATATTTGTTGCACGGTTGCGTCCGTATATTCATATTCTTGATGGGTGTACTCTTGTACCGCTGTCGCCGTCAGATTATGTACATCATTGAATGTACGGTTAAAGTTGATTACGTTTTGCCAGTTCCAGTTCGTGTATGTGGTATTGATTTCTTCCAATAAGCCGCCATAGCCGTATCCGTCTCCTGATTCCGGGTTCCATACCATGAAATCTTTAACATTCGAGATGTCTAAGCCAGCTTGTGTCTTTAAAGTCAATCCGTCCATGAATGTGATTTCAGCCCATCCACCACCTAATACACGGGTATTGGTCGTACGGTTTACGTTATTGTCTAATGCCCAGACGATATTCTGGATACCATTATCAATATAGGAAAGGTTGCTTCCGCGACCTAATGTCTTACGGTTTTCAGCGTCGATATTGTAACCAGTAGGATCATCCGGATTGAATACAGATACGTTTGGAAGCATACGAGTGCCGGCGAAACCTACGCCACCCAATGAATTCTCGTCATTCATGACACCATTAACCCGGGTACGGGTCATCTGGCCATTTAATCCGATGCGTAACCATTTTGTCGCTTGTTGTGTCAAATCTGCCTTTAAGCTCAAACGGTTTAAGTCATTGGCGCGAATGATACCTTCTTGTTCCGTGAAACCTAATGATACATAATATTGGCTTTTATCCGTACCACCACTGGCGGATAAGCTATGATTGTGCTGGAAACCTGTACGGAAAATATAATCATTCCAGTTTGTGTCCGGTCCGTTCGGATCGTAAACAGCCTGTCCTTTCATTCCCCAGTTCTCGTATTTCTCGTTAGCGATAGTCACGAAATCTTTCGCTCCCAGAAGATCATGCAATTTAGCTGCGCTGGCTGCGCTTACATAGCCATCGTAAGTTACTTGAGTACGTCCCTTGGAGCCTTTTTTAGTTGTGATCAATACAACTCCATTTGCCGCACGGGAGCCATAGATAGCTGTAGCCGCACCGTCTTTCAATATTTCAATGGATTCGATGTCATTCGGGTTAATATCAGACATCGCATTGTAAGAAGCGTAAGCCATTCCTAAGCCGGTTTTTCCATCGGCGTTATCACCGGTGGCGATCGGCATGCCATCTACGATGAATAACGGCTGAGAGTTAGAACTGATCGTACTCATACCACGGATCTTGAATTGAGGACCGCTTCCCAATACGCCACTAGGAGTCGTAACCTGTACACCAGCGGCACGTCCAGCTAATTGAGAGTCGAAAGACGCTGTTGCCAAGTTGCTTAAGTCTTCACCTCCTACTTTAGATATGGCACTCGTCACATCCTTTTTTCTTTGAGTTCCGTAACCGACAACCACGACTTCATCCAAGTTCTGAGAGTCGGACTCCATCGTGACTTTAATGATTGGTTTTACTGCCACTTCCACAGATTTCATACCGATGTAGGAAACGATTAGCTTTTTCGCGTTAGAAGGAACATCCAAGGTGAACGCTCCGTTGTAATCCGTTACAGTACCGGTAGTAGTACCAGCTACTACGATAGAGGCTCCAATGATAGGTCCATCGTCTTCCGCCGAGATAACCGTACCGGTCACCTTCGTGGTCTGAGCCGTTGCGAACGCTATACTTGCGAACAAGCATAGTAATAGATAAGTCAACCTTTTCATAGACACATACTTTTTGTTTAATTTGTTAATAAATAGATCATTGTAATCAATTGTTGCCACTTAGTCGATTGACTTAGTTTCCGAAGAACT